>JAGCFG010000057.1 GCA_017650255.1 Alphaproteobacteria bacterium
CAAAGCCCAAATCCACGATTTATTGATTTTCCAACCGCCATCAGGAATCCAATCTGGATAGGGGTAAAAGAATCCGTCATAATGCCTGTCTTTTGAATAATTTTTCATCCGATCCGCAAACAAAAGCGTCAAATTTGCCAGGCTGTATTGGCGCCCCAAAAACATAACCAACTCTCTTTGCTTTTGGGAAAAATTATGATAATTCTTTCTCAAATCTGCTTCTGCCAAATCATATTCACCAATCATCAACAGTAAAATTGCACGCCTCATATCTTCCGACTTCAAAATTTCTTTGCGATAATCTTCTTCATTAAAATCATTAAAATATGCAACCGGAACAGATTTATAATCAGCATCCTCATTCAAAAGATTTTGTGCCAATATTCCGTAAAAAGTTCCTCTTTTTTTGGCTGCCAGATGCAAATATTTATCTGCATTTTTATCTTTTCCGAGTTTTTCATTCGCACGATATGCCCAAAAAGCCGCACTCGCCATAAACCACTGATCTTCGTTATTAAATCCATACAATTTTTCAAATAATTCAGCAGACTTTTTATAATCCTTAACCTTCCAAGCTGCCATACCGGCAAACCATGTTGCAATCGGATCATGACTTCTGCGAATAGCTTTTTCGCTCCACTTCAAAGCCTTTTCATAATCTGCATCGTAAAAGTACGAATTTACCAATGTTCCTGTCATTCCGTCGTAAAACTTATCCGGAATTGTCATCCGAAAACGTTCATTTTTCATAATCGATTCGGCTTTTTTGTTGTCGGTTCTGCGAATTGCACGCAAAAACTCAACCAATTGCCCTCTGACAAATTTTCTGTCATCAGATTTCAATTGAGAATAACTCTCCTTAAACCACGCATAAGGAGCATACAAAGTTTTTTTTGCAACTTTTTTCGGAGGAGCCTTATACCCCGGTGCCTTGACCTTTGATAAACTATCAATAGACCTTTGTTGCGGCAAATGGGGATACTTTTTAAGCCAATCTTTCAACTCTTTATAATTGGAAATATATTTTGCACTCAAATATTTTTGTGCCAAAACATGCCCCATCAAAGCATCGCTTTTCAGCTTTGTTACAAGAGCATCAGCATCTTCTATCCTATTTTCTTTTATAGCACTAAGTATATCGCCATATATTTTCAAATCTTTTTTATCAATTTTAGCTTCTTTCAAAACAGCCTTTTGTAAGCCGGAATCCACAATTTCCACCTTATCAAATTTTGCTTTTGCATCAAAAGAAAAAGCCAACAAAAGAAAACATAACAAAAACTTCCGCAACATCAATTTTCTCTCACATACTCTGAGTAAGCCAAGTAACAGAAGACGCACACTGTTGCTGTGTCTTGCCTTTTACTCTGCAACGATTAACAATGATATTAGGAATTTTATCCATCGTATAACAACCATCACCGATAAGCAAATAATCCATATAATATTCTATATTCGGCTGCACATTGTCAAAAGACAGATTAGTCGATATTTCAGGCCACTGCAATTTATAGCTTACATTCGATATTTTTTCCTTATAGGTACTCAAAACCGAAAACCTCATAGAGCATCTGACCTGTCTTGAAGGAGACCTGTATACATCAAAATTCTTCATAGTTAAAAAAATTGCTTCTTTATAAACTCGGTTATTATTCTCATCTAATATAACTGCCGGATAAATAACTTTGCTTGAAGTATTGTCTTTTTCAACCTCAATATTAGAATAATCAAACGGTGATATATTATCAACATTGCCTTTTTTAGCAACGGCCGAAGCGACAGAAACCTGTTGTTTGTTTTGTGTGGCAACAGAATTTCTCAAATCGTTTTTCAACTCTTTCGAAAGCACCTTTGACTGTTCAACAAAAACCGACTTCTGGCCTCTTGCATCATCTGCAAAAAACTGTGCTTCTGCATAAGAGGCACCCAAGGCAACAAAGCAAAAGATATAAAAAACAACCCTCAGCATAAGCACCTTATTTTATTCCGGATAAAGTTGTATTTACACCATCAAGAGAGCCCAGAGTTTTACGATAATTATCGTTAACTCTTCTCTTCTTCTTGTCAAATTCGCTTTCTGCAGATTTTCTTTGCTCTGCAACAGGAACAGCCTTAAATTCCAAATAATATTGGGCATCCTGCGGAGAAACAAACATAAACAAAGCATCACAACTACCCGCTTTCGAACGACCTCCTGTAGCACTTTCCGCAGATGAACGACAATTCTTCACTTTATAATCAACATCTTCAATCAACAAGAAACATCTGTCAGTATTGATTGTTGAGGTAACAACCACCTGCGCCGAAGGAGCGATTGCCGGCACTTCTATTGACGTGCTCAACTTTTTATTTGTTGTCCTTTCCGTAACGCTACGGGCTCTGTTTATATTGACATCATTTTCAACAGAATCTTTTTGTTTTTCTTGTTCAATAATTTCAGAAACAACAGAATCATTCCATGAAAGATCCATAATCGCTCCACCTACACTTACTGATGAACGATTATAAAAAGTCACATTATACTCACAGCTTGTAACATCACCATCGCTGTTTTTTACCGGCACAATGTCATGAATTTTAAAAAGTACTGCACTTTTTTTAGAAGTATCTGCTTCAGAAGTCTGGGCAACAGCAACACCCGCCACCATTGACAAAACTGCTGACATCAAAAAAAACACTCTGTTGATACGCATTACATTTTCCTCACTAAAAATTTATTTTACATCATAATAATTCATATATTTTAATTTGCCAACAATTTATAAAAATAAAATATCATTTGTTGGATAATTTTTTCTTTAATTTCAACAAATCAGCCCAAGTCTTGGCTTTATAGGCCGGATTTCTGAGCAGATAAGCCGGATGAAAAGTTGCCAGCAAATCAATTTTTTTGCCGACGGAAAGTTCATATTCCATCCATTTCCCCCTAATTTTAGAAATTGCATCTTCGCTGTCTGTCAAAGCATTCGCCGCCGGCGCCCCCAAAGCCACCACGACTTCGGGATTTATCAGCTCGATTTTTCTTTTCAAAAACGGCAGACATACCGCAACCTCAGCACTTGTCGGAGTTCTGTTCCCCGGTGGACGCCACATCAAAAGATTTGTGATATAGCACTTTTTCCGCTCAAGGCCGATAGATTTCAGCATTTTTTCCAAAAGCATTCCGCTCTTTCCGACAAAAGGCATTCCTACCCTGTCCTCATCACCGCCGGGCGCCTCACCCACAAATAAAACTCTTGCGTGTTCATCGCCATCACCGAAAACAGTTTTATTTGCAGTATGCTTCAGCGAACATCCGTCAAAATTTTCAACAGCTTTCAACAACTCTTCCAGACTGTTCGCTTTCTCACAAATTTGCCGAGCATTTTTGCATGCAAGCATCCCCATCTGCGACGCATCAGCCACAACCGCAGATTCTTTATTTTTCACCTCTGTAGATTGCAACAAAGGGCCATCGCCGCAAATCGCATCAACTCCGGCATCTATATACCACTTTAATATGTCTTTTTCATTCATCATAAATCAATGCTATGTCCTTCTGTAATTTTTTGCAAACAAATAATTTTATTATCTTCATCTTTTCTGTTGTATAGTTTGTTAATTTTGTTAATATGTCAAAATAAAACAATATATGGAGTCTAATTTTATGGAAAAAATAGCACTGATTTTAGCAATTATTATCGGTTTTACCTTTTCGAACATTTGTTGCTATACACACAAACCCGAAGAAATTATTTCGTCTGCAACAATAAAAAACACAAATTCTGAAACCAACAGCTATGGTGCATATCTCGCCGGTCGCGTAGCACATATTAGACACGATCTCAATACCTCTGCAGATTATTACATGAAAGTAATCGACAAACTGCCTTCAGACACTATTTTAATTAATCAGCTATATATAATGTTGACGTCATAAGGCAGAGTAGACGAAGCCGTAAAATATGCCGAATGGGCGGAAAAAAACAAAGATAAAAGTCCTTTCATCAAAACTGTCAAATCCGTATATGAAGCAAAACATCAAAATTATCAACAAGCTATTGCCAAAGCCGATAAATCCGGAAACCAATTCACCGCCAATTTAATCAATCCAATGCTCAACGCATG
>JAGCFG010000058.1 GCA_017650255.1 Alphaproteobacteria bacterium
AAACACCATCCAAACAATTATCGAAAATGGCAGAGCATCTCTTTTGGACCAAACGGCAAAAAAATTTATTGATGTATATTACAAAAAGAAAAATATCTCACAGGTTTCTGTTCAAACAGCTATAAAACTGAGCGACACCCAACAAAAAAAGCTGGAAGCCAGTCTCGAAAGGCATCTCGGCAAAAAAGTTGTGGTTAACTATAAAATAAACCCAGAAATATTGGGTGGTTTATTGATAGAATGCGATTCTAAATTAATTGACGATTCTATAAAAGGTAAACTTGACCGTATTAAATTGATGATGAAAGGTACTAAATAATATGTCTGGCGCAAGCGAAATTACATCTATTTTAGAGAGTAAAATCTCCGAAGCCGAAATGGGTATCGATATTGCCGAAGTAGGACGCGTATTGTCCGTCGGCGACGGTATCGTACGTGTATACGGCTTGAATAATGTAAAATATAACGAAATGGTAGAATTTCCGAACGGAGTTAAGGGAATGGCCCTCAACTTGGAAGAAGACAACGTAGGTGTTGTTTTGTTTGGTGACGATACCGGCATTAAAGAGGGCGACATTGTAAAACGCACTGACAAAATTGTTAGTGTTCCTGTCGGCAAAGAGCTTTTGGGCAGAGTCGTAAATGCCCTTGGTGAGCCCATTGACGGCTTGGGACAAATAAAAGCTGAAAAATACAGCTATTCCGAAATTAAAGCTCCAGGCATTATTGCCCGTCAAAGTGTTTGCGAGCCTGTTCAAACCGGCTTAAAAATTGTCGATGCCCTAATTCCAATCGGCCGTGGACAACGCGAACTTATCATCGGTGACCGCCAAACCGGAAAAACTTCAATTATTGTTGATACCATCATCAATCAAAAACACATCAACGAGCAAGCAAAGTCAGAAAATGACAAACTCTATTGCATCTATGTTGCAGTCGGGCAAAAACGTTCAACCGTAGCTCAAGTTGTTCAAACTTTGAAAGAACACGGCGCAATGGACTACACCATTGTTGTTGCGGCTACAGCTTCTGATGCTGCTCCAATGCAATTTATCGCACCGTATTCCGGTTGTGCAATGGGAGAATATTTCCGCGACAATGGAATGCATGCCGTAATTTTTTATGATGACCTATCCAAGCAGGCAACTGCATATCGTCAAATGTCATTGTTGCTCCGTCGTCCGCCAGGGCGTGAAGCTTACCCCGGAGACGTTTTCTATTTGCACTCACGTCTGCTTGAACGTGCAGCCAAAATGAGCAACGAAAACGATGCAGGTTCATTAACAGCCATGCCGGTAATCGAAACACAAGCCGGAGACGTTTCTGCATATATTCCGACCAACGTAATTTCCATTACTGACGGGCAAATATTCTTGGAAACATCATTGTTCTATCAAGGTATTAGACCTGCAGTAAACGTCGGTATCTCCGTCAGCCGTGTTGGTTCTGCTGCACAAATTAAGGCAATGAAACAAGTTGCCGGAAAAGTAAAACTTGACCTGGCACAATATCGTGAGATGGCAGCATTTTCAAAATTTGCTTCCGATCTCGATATTTCGACCAAACAACTTTTGGCTCGAGGCGAAAGATTGACCGTATTGTTGGAACAGCCGGTTAACTCTCCGCTTCCTGTCGCTGCACAAGTTGTTGCTATTTTCGCCGGCGTCAGAGGTTTTCTGGATAAAATTCCGGTTGATGACGTTAAAGATTTTGAAGCTTCTGCAAGACAGACAATTCAAAACAGCCACCCTGAATTTTATCGCGAAATCAATGAGAAAAAAGTTATATCCGAAGAATTGGATAAAAAACTAACTGCTTTCTACACTGATTTTACTGAAAAATATTTAGCAAAAGACAAGGCAGCGTAGAATGGCCGGATTAAAAGAATTACGTGGACGCATAGCAGCAATTAAATCAACCGAAAAAATAACTTCGGCAATGAAAATGGTTGCTGCTTCGCGCCTGCGCAGAGCACAAGATATTTTAAGCAAAAGCAAAACCTATCGCAACTCTGTATACGACACAATCAGCCGTATCAATTACGCAATAAATATAAAATCTGATGAACATGTAGAATTGCAGCCGACTTTCCTAAATCAACCCAAGGTCAATCCTCAGAAATATTTGCTGATTGTCATGTCATCAGATAAGGGGCTGTGCGGAAGTTATAACAGCTCCATAGGTAGAACAGCGGTTGCCAGAATTGAGGAGCTCTTATCCCTAGGCAAAGATGTAAAAGTCATCACCTTAGGGCGCAAAGGCTTCAACATTTTACGTCGCCGTCACCTTGACCTTATTATCAAAAACGAAGAATCTGTTGTTAACAAAGGTGTAGAATATTCAGAAGCCACCTCTTTGGCAGAAGAAATTGCCTTAATGTACAAAAACAACGAAATTGATGTTTGTGAAATTGTTTACAGCCGTTTCAAATCTGCATTGAGCCGTGAGATAAAAAGCGAACAGGTTTTACCTTTTGATTTGAACAAAATTTATACCGATGCAACGGATATACGTGATAATTCCATTTACAGTTTTGAACCTGGTTACGATATATTGTTGCAAACGCTGGTCCCGATGGCATTTAAGGAGTTCATTTTTGATATGATGATAAATTCCCAAGCCTCGGAGCAGGGCGCCAGAATGGCCTCCATGGACAATGCTACCCGCAATGCCGGAGAGATGATAAGCAAACTGACCCTGCGTTACAACCGCATGCGCCAAGGTGCAATTACCACCGAATTGACGGAAATAATTTCCGGAGCCGAAGCTATTTAATTTGAAGGAGTGTTTTTATGAGTAAAGATGGATATATATCTCAAATTTTAAGCGCAGTCGTCGACGTAAAATTCGACGATTTGGACGATTTGCCCGACATTTATACGGCACTAAAATGCGATAACAATGGCAAAGAATTGGTTTTGGAAGTTGAACAGCAACTCGGTGACGGTGTTGTAAGAACAATTGCTATGGATACCACAGACGGTTTGACCAGAGGCTTAAAGGTAATCAACACCCACAAACCAATCGAAGTTCCGGTAGGTCCTGAGCTTTTGGGCAGAATTATCAATGTTACAGGTGACCCTGTTGACGGCAGAGGCGAAGTTAAGACAAAAGAAAAATTCTCCATTCACCGTCCGGCGCCAAGCTTTACCGAACAATCTACCGAAACCGAAATCTTGACCACAGGTATTAAGGTTATCGACTTGCTTGAACCTTATGCCAAAGGCGGCAAAATCGGTCTTTTCGGCGGTGCAGGCGTTGGCAAAACCGTTTTGATTCAAGAGCTGATTAACAACATTGCAAAAGGTCACGGAGGATACTCTGTTTTTGCCGGCGTTGGTGAGCGCACCCGTGAAGGTAACGACTTGTACCACGAAATGATAGAATCAGGTGTTATCGATATTAACGGCGACGATTCAAAAACAGTGTTAGTATACGGACAAATGAACGAACCTCCTGGAGCTCGTGCTCGCGTTGCTTTGACCGGTTTAACACAAGCGGAATACTTCAGAGATGTTGAACATCGCGATGTTTTGTTCTTTGTAGACAACATTTTCCGCTTTACACAAGCAGGCTCTGAAATTTCTGCACTTTTGGGGCGTATTCCTTCAGCCGTTGGTTATCAACCGACTTTAGGAACAGATATGGGCGCCATGCAAGAGCGCATTACCTCCACTAAAAATGGTTCTATTACCTCGGTCCAAGCCGTATATGTTCCGGCCGATGACTTGACCGACCCGGCACCGGCAACAACCTTTGCTCACTTGGACGCAACTACTGTTCTAAACCGCAGTATCGCCGAGTTGGGTATTTTCCCTGCCGTTGACCCGTTGGATTCAACGAGCCGCGTACTTTCTCCTTCGGTTGTTGGAGAAGAACACTATAAAGTTGCTCGTGATGTTCAAGAAATTTTGCAAAAATATAAATCTCTGCAAGACATTATCGCAATCTTGGGCATGGATGAGTTGTCTGACGAAGACCGCTTGACTGTTGCCAGAGCCAGAAAGATACAACGTTTCTTGTCACAACCTTTCTTTGTTGCCGAAGTATTTACCGGTGTTAAAGGTCAGTTTGTCGACTTAAAAGACACAATTAAAGGCTTCAAAGGCATTTTGGAAGGTTTATATGACGATATTCCGGAACAAGCTTTCTATATGGTTGGTACCATTGAGCAAGTTTTGGAGAAAGCTGAAAAAATGAAACAAGAAGAGGCCGCCTAATGGCAGATATAAAATACATATTGGTCCAACCGGATAAAGTCATAAAATCTGATAAAACTTGGGGAGTTGTTCTGCCGACGGGAGAAATAAATCAGACCGTCATCTCGGGACAAACCCCGAGTGTTATCAAAACAGATACCGGAATTGTGCGCATTTTGAACGAAAAAGGCTCGGTCATTGAGGATTATTTTATCAGTGCCGGTCTTGCTACCATTGCTGATGATGAATGCATCATTTCAAGCGAAAACATAATTTCACGACACGATGCCAGCCTCGAAATGGCACAATCCTCTGACGATGACTTTCACCAACTTATTGCGGAAAATTTGAAATCGTATAAATAATTAGGAGATAATAAAATGCGTTTTACCACGGCTGTTACATTTTTTTTGAGCTTAACCTCAATGGCCGTGGCCGCAGAAACTATTGTAAAAGACGGAGACAAACAAACTCTGAATATTACCGTTTATAATCAGAATTTGGCTCTTGTCAAAGATGTCCGCAAAGTAGATTGGCAAAAAGGAATTAACGATATTGCCTTTGAGGGCGTTGCCTCCGGAATAAAACCCGAAACAGCCATACTCTACGCCCAAGGGATAAAAGTTCTGGAACAAAATTATGACTATGATATTTTAGACCTCAACAACATAATAGAAAAGTCTATCGGCAAAACAGTAAAAACCTTAAAAATAAATCCGACAAACGGCGAAAAAATCTTTGATTCCGCAAAAATTATAAGCTTTTCAAACAACACTCCCATTTTGGAATTTAATTATGGCATTGATGCCAATTTTGACGGACAGTTGCTTTTTGAAGATTTACCAGAAGGTCTACGCCGCAAACCAACTCTTGTTGCAAAAATATACAGCGACACCGACAACTCGGGCAACCTTTCATTGGCCTATTTAACAAATGGGATAAGTTGGCGTGCCAACTATGTTGCCAATGTAATTGACAATACCAAACTTGACTTAACCGCTTGGGTAACCATAAACAACGAATCTGGTATTGACTATAACAATGCAAATGTTCAACTGGTTGCAGGACAAATCAATCAAACCCGCAGTAATTCTGCTTATTTTGGTGAGATGCGCGCTATGGCTGTTGCCGCTCCCAAAATGGCAATGGCCGATGGCATTGAAATTGCACAAGAGGACATAAGCGCCTATCACCTTTATACTTTGCCCAACAAAACCACCATCAAGGACAAACAAACAAAACAAATTACCTTAATGGAAAGAAATGCTGTAAAATATACCAAAGAGGCTGAGCTAACTTCTCCACTGCATTTTTTCCCAAACAGCGACATAGAATTCAAAAACAAGCATTTATCAATGTATTATAACCTAATCAACAATACAGCTTCAAACCTTGGCGTTCAGCTTCCGGCTGGAACAATCCGTTTTTATGAAAACGATACACAAGGCAACCTGCAGTTTATAGGCGAAAATACTATTACTCATACGGCCAAAGAAGAAAAAATGCACCTCTATTTAGGCGACTACGGCAATATTTTTGCCAATGGTAAAATTAGTAAAATAACCAAGTTGGACAACGAACAAATAAAAACAGACAGCGAATCTTGTTCAATTTTTTATACTCCATACAGCTATGAAGCTGAAATTAAAGTCTATAACTCAGGAAAGACCAAAGAACAAATTAAAATAAAACAGAATATTCCGCAAGATGCCGAAATAATCTCTCAAAACATAAAAGGGCAGAGCACTCACTCCGGCATGTACGAATGGACATTTTCTGTTGCCCCTGAAAGCAACCAAACTCTAACATTCACACTAAAAGCTCCGCACATCCGAAAAAGGACTTGCAATAAATAGGAAACACAAATGTCAGAAACCGATTTGCAAAACAAAATAACCTCAGCTGACATACCTTATGTTACGGAAAACCAGTTTTTTCTGAAAGAAAACGATTGGGAAATCGCCAAACAACGTTTTATAATGTTTCAACCAGAACATCGCATTCTCGATGAAATCAAGCAAAAGCACGAAAAACTTGTCGCCGAAATCACCCCTCTAAATGCCCGTTTAGAAAATTTGAAAACAGAGGCAAAAATCAGACAAGAGAAACAAGTGCAAGAATTTTCAGCGCTTTCCAACATATCAAAATTAAAAAACTTAATATTTCTTTTGCCTGATAAATATCGTAATGAAGCAAAAAACTTTATCAATAATTATATCTTGCAAAAAGAAACAACTCAGATTTTTCCATGGGAAA
>JAGCFG010000059.1 GCA_017650255.1 Alphaproteobacteria bacterium
AACAAGTGATGGTCTAAAAAAACTGGCGGGAGTGACGGTCGCTAAGTAAAAACAACCGTTGCTCCGGTTGTTTTTATCTGCAAGACCTTTGGAACATCTTGTTGAGCTAAGCTGAATAAGCTGCAGCGAAACTAGATGCCAAAGAAGATTTGCCGGCGAAAGTATTGAGCCGTATCAAATCTGCACCTAAGCAAAAACAACCGTTGCTCCGGTTGTTTTTGTCTGCAAGACCTTTGGAACATCTTGCTGAGCTAGGCTCGAATAGAGCCGCAGCGAAACTAGATGCCAAAGAGAGCCTCGTAGAAATTGCGGATTTAAAAAATACGCAATTTCACACTCCTGTAGAAAATAAAAAAAAGACCATCAACAAGTGATGGTCTAAAAAAACTGGCGGGAGTGACGAGGCTCGAACTCGCGACCTCCTGCGTGACAGGCAGGCGCTCTAACCAGCTGAGCTACACCCCCGCAAATTCGACTACCCTTATAAACAAGATTTTATTTTATTGCAAGAACTTTTTTTAATTTTTTACAAAAAAATAAATTCACATTTTTAAAATTTTGTTTTGCATTTAAAATATAATATGTTAAACTACGCCCGAAAATGAGGTTAAATCTTGGAAAAGATAGGGAAAACCATTGGTTAAAAAGATTATAAAAAACATATATCCCACAATTAAGTCAAAGCGCTATTGGGTAACATTCTGTTCCGCATTTGCTGCGGCTTTAACGGTTATTTTGGTAGTGTTCTACAACACTACCGTGAATGCCTACATTTCTCCTTTTACTCCGTTAGATTTGCGTGATTCTACTGATAATTTTGAAGAAGAATCAACTTTACCTAACAATTTTGATGCTTCCGAGATTGCCGAAGCCGAAGAACCAGCCAAAGACAACGTTTATCATATAGAGATAAAAAAAGGCGATACCCTTATTAAAGTTTTGACAGATCTCGGACTTGAATATCAGGAAGCAGACCGCCTTTTCAATTCTATAAAAAAAGTTTTCAATCCTAGAGATTTGCGTGTAGGACAAGTTTTGGACATAGAAACCCACTCTTCCGACGAAGGGTACCTAAAAGTTAAGAGCTTGCGCTCAACCATTAGAACCGGTGAATATCTAGAAGTTGATCTCTCGGAAGATTCTTCATATTCTTCAAAAATTATCAAAGACGAGCTTACCGAAGAGATGCGTCTTGTCGATGGCACAATAAATGGTTCGCTTTCTTCTTCCATGAACAGCAACGGTGTTCCCAGCCGCATTGTGGCTAATTTTATCAATATCTTTTCATATTCGGTAGATTTTCGCCGCGAGGTCAAAAAAGGCGACGGATACGAAGTTATTTATGAAAACTACCTCACCCCCGACGGTCAATTTGTTAAAAGCGGAGATATTGTTTATGCAGCGCTGAAATTGGGCAAAAATAAGTTTGAACTATACAGGTTCAAAAATTCTGCCGGCAATGTAGACTATTACAATGAAAAAGGTCTTGCAATGAAAAAGACCTTAAGCCGTCGTCCAATGGCATATCAGTCCAGCCGTATTTCTTCCCACTTTGGTCGTCGCCGTCACCCGATATACAAAGACGTCCGTGTTCACTGGGGTGTTGACTATCCTGCACCAACCGGTTCGGCAATATATGCAGCCGGTGATGGCGTTATTGAGGCTGCGCAATATCGTAGCGGCTACGGAAAATATATCCGCATTCGTCACAATAGCGAATATTCCACGGCTTATGGTCACTTGAACGGCTATGCCAGAGGAATTCGCAGCGGCGTTCGAGTTAAACAAGGCCAATTAATCGGTTATGTCGGTTCAACAGGTCGTTCAACAGGTCCGCACTTGCACTATGAGATAATCCGCAACGGACAAAGAGTTAATCCTCTTACTGTTAAAGCTACTGCATCGGAAAATCTCTCCGGTAAAAACTTGGCCAACTTCAAAACCGCAGTTGCCAAAGTAAAAGACACTCGCAACAAAATATTGGCTGAGAAAAACGGTGAGAACAAAGAAGAGCAGCTCGTTCAAAAAGAGGTTGCTACTCCTGCCACCCCATCTGAATTATAAAATCAAATTTGTCGATTCTATTAATGGTTTTTATGGCGGAATTGCCCATAATTTCCGGCAACTCTACCGAGCGAAAAACACTGCGCTTATCAGCATTTTTAACAAACGCGGTAACATTTCCCGAAGCAGCTTTAATAAATCTGCTTGAAGCAATTTTCCATATTTCTGCTGCTTTAGCCTTATCTTCATCAGGCAAAATATCAAAATCAAATCCCATCTTTAGCAAATTGCGTCCGCATTCTGTTTTTTCAATTGTCATCGATGTCGGATTTTCGCTAATATATCGAAAAGCACTATCCTTGTTCTCCATTGTTGGCAAAAAGCTGACAGAATAGAGAACAACCGTATCCGGCAAGCTGTCAACATTGTCTGTTCTGGCAACATTGACAGCTTGATTATAAAGATTTTCACTTATCAAGTTTTGTTATCTCCAACTTATCGTCTTTTACATCAATTTGTGCAACATCATTATCAGCAATTTCTCCATCAAGAATCTTTATCGCCAAATTGTTTTCAACTTGAGTTTTCAGCAGTCGTTTCAAAGGACGCGCACCAAAAGTTTCATCATACCCGTTCTGTGCAATCCAATTTATAGCTGCATCT
>JAGCFG010000060.1 GCA_017650255.1 Alphaproteobacteria bacterium
GGCAAAGGCAATGGTAGAAACATTGAAGCAGCATGATGTCAAAACTGTTGCCCTGTTTACGGATAATTCCGGAATGCGTCAACAATATGAGGAAGTCAAAGATTATATGGTAAAAAATTCAGATATTCAGATTGTGTTTGAAGAATTTTTTAATCCCGGAGAGAAAGATTATAAGGCTGCTATTATAAAAGCTTCGAGCAAAAATCCGGATATGTATTTATATTCCGGCTACAACCCTTCTACATATATTTTTATGAAACAGCTCAAAGAGATTACAGGCAAAAATGACAATGTGACAACAATAGATATGTTTTTTGATTTGCCAATACAGTATCGCGATGCTGTTGAAGGTTTGTGGTATGTCGACTCAAACTTGAACGGCACTAAAAAGTTTCAAGATAAACTGTTGAAAGAAAAAGGATTAGTTTCGCAATCTTGCACAGGCAATACTGTTTCTAATTTGCAGATTATTGTTGCCGCATATGAAAATGCACCAGTCGCAGAAGGGGAAAAAATTCCGAGCAATGAAGCCGTTCGCGCTTGGATTTTTGATAATGTAAAGAATTTTGATACTTATGGCGGCAAGGTTACGGTGGTCAGAGAAGGCTTGTTTGATAAATTGCCTTCCATCAAGATGATGATTAATCGTGAACCTGTTGATGTAAGAGAATGAAATTATATGTTAACGAATAACAATAAATAGGAGAAAAAATTATGCCTTTAGTCACTATGCGTCAAATTTTGGACCATGCTGCTGAGAACAATTATGGTGTTCCGGCTTTTAACATCAATGATATGGAGCAAGTTATTGCAGTTTTGCAAGCGGCGCGCAAAGTTAATGCGCCGGTTATTTTGCAAACATCTACGGGAGCCAGAAAGTTTGCCGGCGACCCAATGATTAGGCACATGGTTATGGCGGGAATCGAGATGTTTCCGGAATTGCCGATTTGTTTGCACCAAGATCACGGCGCTTCGGTTGATATTTGTCAATCGGCCATTGTAAACGGCTATTCTTCGGTGATGATGGACGGATCATTGGAAGCTGATGGCAAAACTCCTTCTTCTTTTGAATATAATGTTAGGGTTACCAAAGAAGTTGTAGCCAGAGCTCATGCCGTTGGGGCTTCGGTTGAAGGAGAGCTTGGGGTTATCGGCTCTTTGGAAACAGGAAAAGGTGACAAAGAAGATGGGCATGGCGCAGAAGGTTCAATTGATAAAAAACGTTTGGTAACAGATCCCGATGAGGCTGCTCGCTTTGTTGAAGAAACTAAATTGGATGCTTTGGCGGTTGCAGTTGGAACCTCGCACGGGGCATATAAGTTTACACGCAAGCCGACAGGTGACATTTTAGCGATTGATGTGATTGAGAAAATTCATCAGAAACTGCCGAACACTCACATGGTTATGCATGGGTCTTCTTCCGTTCCGCAAGAATTGCAAGATTTAATAAACGCTTATGGCGGAGCAATTCCGCAGACATTCGGTGTGCCGGTTGAGGACATTGTCCGCGGTATTAAGGCCGGTGTTCGCAAGGTTAATGTTGATACAGACTGCAGAATGGCGATTACCGGTGCTATCAGGAAGCTTTTTGCCGAGAACCCGAAAGAATTTGACCCGAGAAAATATCTTAAACCGGCAATTGAGGAAATGCAAAAAGTTTGCGAAGCACGTTATATTGCTTTTGGCGCTGCCGGAAATGCCGACAAGATTAAGGTTGTTCCGATGCCTGAGATGGCAAAGCGCTATGCAAACGGTGAGTTATAATTTTTGAGGATTGTCAAAATGTCAAAAATTACTTGGAAAGCCGGAACAATGGAGTATCCTTTGCCGCCGGTGATGGTTAGTTGCGGAACAATTGAAAAGCCAAATATTATGACTGCGGCTTGGACGGGGATTATCAATTCCGAGCCTCCGATGACTTATGTTTCGATCAGGCCGGAAAGATATTCGCACAATATTATCAAGGAAAGCGGCGAGTTTGTGATTAATCTGCCGACGACAAAGTTGCTGACAGCTGTCGATTTTTGCGGGGTGAAATCCGGCAAAGATATGAATAAATTTAAGGAGTTGAAATTAAGAGCCGGCAAATGCTCACAGGTTGCGGCTCCGCAAATTTTGGAAAGTCCGGTTTCGCTTGAATGCAAAGTTAAAGATGTTGTAAGTTACGGCTCGCACGATATGTTTGTGGCGGAGATTGTGGCGGTCAATGTTGATGACGGGCTGGTTGATGAGAACGGAAAACTTTGTTTAGAAAAAGCCGATTTGGTCGCATATGTTCATAACGGATATTATACTTTGGGCAGAAAAGTCGGATTTTTCGGTTTTTCGGTCTGCAGAAGCGCAATGCTTGCCAGAAAGAAAATGGAAAATGTGGTCGTTGAGGTTAAAGAACGCAAGTTGCCGGCAAAAAAGACTTTTGATAAAAAGGGTAAAGCGCCTCGGAGAGATGACAGAAAGTCTTTTGCAAAGGGCGGCAGAAGTCCTTTTGGCAACAAAAGAACGAGCTCTTTCAAAAAAAGGGCTTAGCGAAGTTTTTCCAAAATATCGCTCAAAGGATTTTGCTCGGTAACCAGAATGGCTTGGCTGCCGAAGGATTTTACTTTTTCTATAACCTTTGGGTTGTCGTCAATCCACAAAAAATTGCATGACTTGATTTTGAAATGCTCTTCAAGTTTTGATACAAAAAGTTGAGATTCTTTGGGATAAAACTTGCCCTCAAGTTCGGCAAATCTGGTATCGAAAATCTCAAACGGCAGTTGGCTCGGCGTGATATTAAACTTGGCTTTGAGCACTTGGTTCGTATGTTCTGTGTGGTTGTTGGTGCAAATGCAAATTTTGTATTTGTTATTTAGGGCAATACATTTTTGCAGAATTTCGCATTTGTCAGTCTTTATGTGCGAATAATCGACATGATTGACCATTTTTGAAATAAAATCATCAGTTTTGATACCCACTTTTTGGGCGACATAACCTATATAATCGTATATTCCCTTAATCGGCTTGTCTTGCGTGCAATTTTCAATGTAGTTAAACTTTTCTTCTTTTAGGCCTAAATCTTCACAAACATCATTAAAAGCATACACCATGGCGTGGATATGGAGCTCTGAGGGATGATATAGGACACCATCGCAATCAAGAATCAGTAATTTCGGTTCAAATTTTTCGGTCATATTTTGCTTTCAAATGCTTAGGTTTATTTATACTTGTTTCTGTTTTGCCAGAGATTATCAAATATTTCTTCGGGGATTGGCTTGCGGTTATCAATATTGCCATACATTCCCAATTCTCGCGCCGTGCGACTCGGATTGTGATAATCACTTCCGCCACTAATCAACAGATCATTTTTGATCGCCAATTCATTTACAAAAGCAGTGTAATCGTCGGTTTGCATGGATTGATATACTTCTATTCCATCAAGGCCATAACTTTTCAGCTCTTTTATAAATTCTGGCAAATCATGGTCATTAACACCTTTTGTCCGGCTTGGGTGTGCCAAAATTGCCAATCCGCCGGCGCGGTGAATTATATCTATTGCCTCGCCATAGCCGAAAGGCGGTTGAAGAAAGCGCTCGATGGTATGTGTTTTGCCGGAAGATTTTCCATTGTCTATCATCATTTTGATAAAAGCATCACGCGCATTGAGAAGTGTGCCATACTTTTCTTTGGTAAAACCATAGTTCTTTAGCGACAATTCAATATATTTGTGACGAATGGAAGCTTTGGCATTTATTTCGCCGAAGCGTTTCAAGAATAGTCCTATAATATGGGTATTGCGTTCGCATGAGAGTTCCGTTCCGTTTATTAAATGCAAACCATATTTTTTTGCAGCCTGATTCGCCTCACGCAAGCCTTTTACTGTGTTGTGGTCTGTGAGTGCCATATATTTTATGCCCTTGCCGGTAGCAATTTTGACCAAATCACTCGGAGAATGGGAACCGTCGGAAACGTTGGAATGTGTGTGAAAATCTATCATAGTTAATCCTTTTTAGGAATTATGATATTAGCAAAAGCATAAATTTTGGTTAAAAAAACTCCCCTTGTTTTATTGAGCAAGGGGAGCATTAATTACATATAACTAGTAGCTTTGCTTTGCAGTACTAGCATCTTTTTTTGAAAACCCGCTTTTTTGGTCGGATCTTTGGTTGTTTTGCCTAAAAATGTGTATGCGCTCAGCAACAATTTGTCTTTGTCGCCTTTGTTCAGGGTAGAATCTTTTTTGATGGCTTTTAGAGTTGCATGCATAAGTTGCTCAGCATTTTTGCTGGCTCCGGCATTCATTTCTTGTGCGGTGTTTATCAAGTAACTATAACGATCATTGGGATTTTCTATAAGATTGGCGATTTCGCACTTTGTAATTGCCCACTCGTCGACATCGCCGGCGTTCTTTTGCACATTGGCAAGACTGCGAAGTGCGGAGAGTCTCTCTTGCGAAGTGCTTGCAAGCTCGGCCGCTTGATGATAGTGATTGATAGCTTTATTAAGACTTTTAACCGCAGCAGATTGCGGATATCTGTATCCGGGGACTTTGCTTTCTTCAAAATATATTTGTCCCAAGTTGAGGTGTATTTGATGCAGTGTCTCCGCATCATCTGTTTTGTTCAACGCGTTTTTGTAGGCTATTTTTATCAAAGATGCATCTTTGCTGTTGGGATCAAGACGTTGTTCGCAAGCGGCAATAATCTCGGGATTTGCAGTATAGAACAAAGTCTTTTTCAGCATGTTTAGCTCTTGGCCTTTTGCATATTGATAATCAAGTTTGTTATTGGCGGTAAACTCTTGATAGCGCAAGGAGGCATTGAAATACATTTGGCCTTTTACGTCGTCGGGCAAAGATGGCGCATGAGCTTCAAGTCTGTGAATGGTTTTGTTGAGCTGCAAAACATTTGTCGCGTTCTCCATACACACGTATGTATCGTGAAAATTTAAGACAGGTTCAACATCTTCTATATTGGAAATTCTGGCACGCATTATGCTGGGAACCATGTCTGCCTGTTCGCTGGCCTCTATCATGGACAATGAGGCAAATTCATCTTCATTATAAAAACCATAATGCTCAAACACATAACCAAGCTCTTCGTCATCAGAATTTACACAAGCTCGAGAAATGCTCTCAAACATGCCGGATAATCCTATGCTATAGGCTTCTTCATCAGATAATTCAGCATTTTCAGAGTTTTCTTTTACATCCATAATCATATGTGTTCGAAAGTCTTCAGCAGTGAGGGGTTGAGGAATTTCTATGCTTTGTGTTATTGTCTGAACATCTTCTGCCATTGTTTTGTCCTTGTTGTTTATTAAAGTTGCGGCGATTGTGTCATATTTTATTATATTTGTCAAGTATTATGACAAAAAAGTAGGCGGAAATATTGCAACCCGCCTACTTGTTCCCCTAATTGTTTTATTTGGAGTTAAAGGGGAAAAACCTAAATTTGGTAATTCAGATTTTGTCCCATAGTATCTTTTTTGTTTAATTTGTCAACCGATTCTTTAATTATTTCTTAAAAAATTCCGAACCCTCCTGCAAATCTTTGATAAAATCTTCCCAATCCTGTTCGTGATCAAGTTCGTCGTGCAAAATTTCGCGCGAGATATGAAAAGTTTCATAATCTTTATCAAAACACATATCGCAAATATGCTGATAGGTGGCGATTGCGCAACGCTCGGAGTCGAGGTTTTGCTCTAATAGAGCCATCACAAAGTCGTTGTGTGGAACCTCGTAGGCACATCTGGCATGTTGCATCCATTCTTCGGGCTTCAACAGGGGCTTTCCGCCAAGTTGGATTATTCGCAAGGCCAGTTTTTCTGCGTGTTCAAGCTCTTCTTTTGCGTGTTTCATAAATTCGGATTGAATTTCGACTCGCATAGGGCCGCTGATAATTTGGGCGCCAATCCAATATTGATAGTATGCGAGCCATTCTTCGGCATAGGCTTGATTTAAGACTTCTAAGAGGGTTTTTAGTTCCAGTTTGCAAAATTTTTGAGCCGCTTGTCCCATTTTTTTCTCCTTAAATGATGTTAAATACATTTTTGAGAGATAATTATCGTTAAAGAAAAATCAATATATTGGGTTGTATAATGTGCCATAAACCTTTGGAGAAAATATATGACAATAGTTTCCCCCAGCCTGTTGGCGGCAGATTTCGGAGATTTGCGACAAGAGGTAAAAAAAATTGAGGCAGCCGGTGCAGATTGGTTGCATCTGGATGTTATGGACGGTCATTTTGTGCCTAATTTGACTTTTGGTCCGCAGGTTATAAAGACTTTGCGTTCTGAGGCAGGCATGATTTTTGATACTCATTTGATGGTCGTTGAGCCTGAAAAAATGATTGAATGGTTTGCTGGAGCCGGCGCAGATATAATTACAGTTCATTTTGAGGCTTGTAAAAACTTGGCACAAACGTTGCAAAAAATTAAGGCTTTGGGTAAGAAAGCCGGTGTTTCTTTGCGTCCGCAGACAGATGCCGAAGTGTTGCGTCCATATATGGCTGATTTGGATTTGATTTTGGTTATGACTGTAAATCCGGGATTCGGAGGGCAGAAGTTTATGCCGGAGCAGCTTGAAAAAATTGCAAAATTAAGAGATATGACTCAAGGAAAAAATGTTATAATTGAGGTTGACGGCGGCATAAATGCAGAAAATGCCGTTTTGTGCAGAAAAGCCGGAGCAGATGCTTTGGTTGCAGGTAGCTATATCTTTGGAAGTAATGATTATAAAGAAAAAATTGAATCTTTGAGATAAGGAGAAAAACTGCTATGACAACAGTAATGGTTATTGAAGATGAGGAAGCAATCGGTATTTTGCTGAAATATAACCTTGAAAAAGAGGGATATACAGTTGTGTGGGAGACTTCGGGCAACAGGGCATTGGCAATGGTTGAAAAATGCTGTCCTTCGGTTATTTTGCTGGACTGGATGTTGCCTGAACTTTCGGGTATTGAAATTTGCAGAATGATCCGCAACAAGCCGGATTTGAAGGAAATTCCGATAATTATGCTGACAGCAAGAGGCGAAGAGGAAGATAAGATAAAAGGTTTGACCGCGGGTGCCGATGATTATGTTACAAAACCGTTTTCGGTTCCGGAGCTTATGGCAAGGGTTAAGACGAACATTAGAAGAGCACCTGAACTTGTGACCGAAAAAGAGTATGTTTTTGAAGATATTCGTATGGATTTGGTGGAGCATAAGGTTTTTAGAAACGGCAATTATGTGCATTTGGGACCGACTGAGTTCAGACTGCTGAAGATGTTGATGGAATCTCCGGGGAAAGTTTTTTCTCGTGAAGTGTTGCTCAAAAATGTGTGGGGCAATAATATTTATGTGGAAAGCAGGACTGTTGACGTGCATATAAGAAGACTTAGAAAATCTTTAAATAAATTCGGTCCAGATTATATCAGAACAATCAGAGCAACAGGATATGCAATAGATAATAATAGTGTTTTGAACGATGAAACGGAATAAAAAATGGGACTTAAGTTTGAAGTTATTACAAATGATGGCAAGGCTCGCAGGGGAAAACTATATACAAAGCATGGTGTTGTAAATACTCCTGCTTTTATGCCGGTAGGAACTTGCGCAACAGTAAAAGCAATGATGCCGGAATCGGTGGCTGCAACGGGTGCAGAGATTTTGCTCGGAAACACATATCACCTTATGCTGAGACCGGGGGCTGATTTGGTGGAAAAGATGGGGGGATTGCACAAGTTTATGAACTGGAATAAGCCCATTTTGACTGATTCAGGCGGTTTTCAGGTTATGAGTTTGAGCGGATTGAGAAAAATTAAGGAAGAAGGTGTCAGCTTTGCCTCGCATGTTGACGGCAAAAGATATTTTTTGTCGCCTGAAGAATCTATGAAAATTCAGCATAAATTGGACTCTAATATTACCATGTGTCTTGACGAATGTGTAGGGTTGCCTGCTCCACATGATGTGGTTGAAAAATCTATGAAAATGTCGATGCGTTGGGCAAAACGTAGCAAAGATGCTTTTGTGGACAGAGACGGATATGGAATTTTTGGGATTCAGCAAGGCGGAGATTATAGAGATTTGCGCGAATATTCAGCTGAGAAACTGAAAGAAATCGGCTTTGACGGATATGCAATCGGCGGGTTGGCCGTGGGCGAAGGTCAAAAAACTATGTTTGAGGTATTGGACTATGCTCCGCAGATGCTGCCCGAAGATAAACCGCGATATTTGATGGGTGTCGGAAAACCCGATGATATTTTGGGGGCAGTTATGCGTGGGGTTGATATGTTTGACTGCGTTATGCCGACAAGATCGGGCAGAACTTCGCAGGCTTTTACAAGATTTGGAACAATCAACATCAGAAACTCAAGGCACAAAGAAGATTATAGGCCTTTGGAAGAAGGTTGCGATTGTCCTTTGTGCGCAAACTATTCTCGCGCTTATATTCATCATTTGCAAAAAGCAAATGAAATCTTGGCGGTTATGCTTTTGACATGGCATAATATCAGATATTATCAGCGTTTGATGCAAGAGCTGAGAGATGCTATTGAAAAACATTCTTTGCAAGATTGTGCAGAAAAAATGGTGTGCGATTGGAAAAAGGGAGATATTGAGGAGTTGTGATATGAAAAGTTGCAAAAAAAAGTCTCCTAAAGCGATAGAAGCCTTTGCCGAAGAAAATTCGGGCAAAGGTTTGCGCGTTTTTGTCGCTGGCGGCGCAAGGTCTGGTAATGATGCTATTTATGCCAAAGAAGCTTATAACTTGGGGCGACAAATCGTTAAAATGGGATTGAAACTTGACTTTGGCCTTTCAAACTCGGGAATTATGGGAGCTGTTGCCAGAGGCGTTTCGGACACTTGGAACCACATGTATTGCAACGACGGCGAATTGCCGATTAAAGCTGTTACAACAAATGATTATTATTATTTATACCCGAAAGATGATGTATTATTAAATCAGATTTCAGATGTCATTTTTGCAAAAACGCTAGAGGAGAGAAAACAAAAGCTTCTTAATGCCGATTTTGTGGTTTTTGCTCCCGGTGGCGTTGGGACTTTGGACGAGCTGGCATACGATTGCGTGGCAATGCAAGACGGTTTTTTGGATCTTAAACCTTTTATATTTTATAATGTTGATGGTTTTTTCTATCATTTGCTTGAGTATTTGAAACAAATTGCGTCCAAAGGTTTTGCAAATCCACTTCCTTTTATTGTGGTGGATAATTCTCAAGAAATTGAAATTGTTTTCAGACTTCTAAAATTGCGTTATGATAACACACAAGATGCAGCGATTGCTTATGCAAACACTAGGATGTTAATTTATGAGCTACCGTATTTTTTGAAAAATAAAACCGATAATTCGGTTTTTGTAGAAGATCTTATTGAAAAGGTTGATAACATCAGGCAACACGGCACTTTGGAAGAAAAACTTCAGCTTGATAAGGAATTTGAACAAGCATATTTGGAAAAAGAAATAAACAGGATGAATGAGCGTGTGGAAAGGACTTTTCATGAAACTAAAGTTCTTATTGAAAAGCTTGTAAAACTTGAACAAAGGAAAAAAATATGACGCCTAAAAAACTGCCGACTTCCGTTTGGATGTTTTTGTGGAAGTACTTGTCTTCGCAGAAAGTTTTGTTTTTTAGCGTTATTTCGGCCGTAATTTTGAGTGAATTTTTAATACGTATGTCTTTGTACTTTGCCGCTCAAATTGTAGAAATAATATCGTCTGATATTGATATGCAACAACGTTTGCATGGAGCGATTGTAGCAGCGGTGTGGGCATCGGTTTTGTTGTTGGCCAAAAGCGCGGTGCAAAATATATCTATTTTTGTAGAAGCAAGGTTTATGCCGGTTTGTGTGGTCAAGGTGGCAAAAGATTTGTTTTCTTATGTTCATAAACACTCAACTGCGTTTTTTGCCGAGGAAATGGCCGGCAATATATCGGGAAAAGTTAAGACGATTATTGATGGGATATATCCGATTTTTTATAATTTGCTGTGGGGATTTTTTTCACCTTTTATAGCAATGGCTATTACTTTTTTCTTTGTTTTTAAGATTAATCTATCATTGTCGTTTTTGCTTTTGATACTCAATATCTGTATGGTCTATTTGATTTTTTTGCTATCAAAACAAATGGTTCCCGTTTCTGAAAATAGGGCAAAAACAATGTCGGAAGCAAACGGAGTTTTGGTAGACAGTATCGCCAACGCAACAATAGTTAAAAATTTTGCCATGTTCGGTTTTGAAAAGCGCTATTATTTCAAACAAATGCGGATTGCCGCCGCTGCCGATAGAAAAGAAACTATGAAGTTCGGCAAGATATTTTTTTGGCAGAACTTGTTGCGCTATCTTTTGCAGATAATTTTTTATATTTTGCCGATTTGGTTTTGGTATGAGGGAAAAATCGATATAGCCGATTTTGTACTTATCCAGTCGCTTATTACTATTTTGAACAATACTTTTAATATGCTGTCCATGAACTTTATGAACATTTTTAAGTTATACGGCAATTTTTCCGATGGTTTGAAACTGCTCTCAAAACCATGTGATGTGAATGATGCTAGAAATGCTTTCAAATTGTCGGTAAAAAAAGGTGATGTCGTTTTTAAGAATGTCAAGTATCATTATAAAAATTCAAATGATTTACTCAATAATTTTAATTTGCAAATAGGAGCGAAGGAAAAGGTCGGGCTCGTCGGACATTCGGGTGCAGGAAAATCTACAATAATCAAGTTGCTCTCGCGGTATTATGATGTTTTGGGCGGGACAATAACAATTGACGGCAAAAATATTGCCAAGTGCACACAGGACAGCTTGCGTCAAAATATTGCTTTAATTTCGCAGGATCCTAGTTTATTCAATCGTTCTATAAAAGAAAATATTGCTTATGGCAGACCGAACGCGACAGATGAAGAAGTTTATCAAGCTGCAAAAATTGCCAATATTCACGACTTTATTATGAAGCTTCCCAATGGTTATGAGTCAAAGGTCGGCGAAAGAGGTGTTATGCTTTCGGGGGGAGAAAGGCAGAGAATTGCCATTGCGCGCGCCATACTCAAAAACGCCCCGATTTTGATTTTGGATGAGGCAACTTCGGCTCTTGATAGTATTAGCGAAAAGCTTATTCAAAATTCTTTGCGTGAA
>JAGCFG010000061.1 GCA_017650255.1 Alphaproteobacteria bacterium
ATATTTCTTTATTAAAAACAATGGATTAGTACACACGAAATACACTTGACGAAGTTGCCAAAATGTGATACTCTATAAGAACTACAAATTAGTAATATTTATTAAATTTATTATATTATTCACCTAAAAATCAAACAATTATGGCAACAACAGCTTCAATTATTTTCGCAGTTATCGCTGCGTTGGTTATGATCTTTGCAGAAATCATGCCTGCTGGACTCTCACTTGACTACAATGAAGAGTTGGGATCCGCGAAAAAGTGTGTTTTAGCAATTCTGCTAGGCATACAACTTGTGGCAGCTGTAATCCCGCTATTTGTGGGGTGTATGGTCCTACCAATGATCATTGTGTACGTAATCTTCGGGGTTATGTTTTACGTCATCTATTTTATGGATGATGATAAAATAGAGGAAATGACCTCCAAAACCGAAGGTCAAACTTCAACCTCAAAGAGCAAGAAAAACTGGCTCAAGTGGGGACTCTTAGCAGCGGTAGCTTCAGGCATCGTTGTATTGATTTGCAGCTCACTCGTCCTCGTTCAACCCGGACAACGTGCTGTGAAAACAAGTTGGGGTAAAGTACAAAACAAGACCCATCAACCGGGTTTAGTATGGAAAGTTCCCTACACCGAGAGCCTTGGCAACAAGGTGATTGTTGTAGAGACCAGACCCCAGCGCTATGCCTATGATGTGCCCGTGCGCACCAAGGACATGCAAAAGGTATCCCTGGACTGCGCCGTGCTCCTCGAGATTAATCCCGATAGCGTACATGTAATGTATGATAAATATCAGGATTACTCTGAATACGAAGAGCGGGTTGTCAAAGACCTTGTTAATTCTGTCGTTCTTTCAATTTCTTCCCGCATGGACTTCTGGTCCTTCGCCGGTAACGAAAATGAAATGATGAATGAGGCTGTTGAGTACATTGTACGCGACCAGCTGATGTCAGAAAACCTTGTGAAAGTTTCGTCTTTCAGAGTTTTGAAGTATACTCCTTCGAAAGAGGTCGAAGATCTCATCGAAGAGATCGTCAAAACTAAAAAAGGCATCGAACTTGAGCAATACAAGGTCGAAATGGCACGCGTTGCCACTGAAAGGGTGCGCGAGGAAGCTATGCAAGAATATGAACGCATCGCTGCTGTGGCAAAAGCTAACGGCATCGACGTTCAGATCAAAGCAGAAGCTTTGCGTAACCCGTTCGTTGCCCAGTATGAGTTGGCCAAAGCCATCCAAAACTGGAATGGCAAGCTGACACTGCCCAACACCCTTATGATGATGGGTAGCGGCACCAACGGATTACTCCCAATCGTACCCATGACAGTACGATAATTTAGGTAAAACAAAGGCTCGACATCATGTCGAGCCTTTTTTCATATGACAAAATAGATTTTACAAGATGGTACAATCAGCAATGTACATGGATTTGGTCATCGCGAATTCTGTCACCGGGATCAAAATCATCACGAATTCTATCGACGGGCTCAAAATCATCACGAAGTATGTCACCGGGATCAAAATCTTCGCGAATTCTGTCACCGGGCTCAAAATCGTCACGAATTCTGTCACCGGGATCAAAATCTTCGCGAATTCTGTCACCAGGCTCAAAATCGTCACGAGGCATGTCCCCATGAAAGACACCGTTATAAATACCGATGTGACCATCATAGTCACCATTCCTATCAACGGGAAAATCGTCATGATTTACACCGTCAAAAAAATTTTTTTCCATAATAAAAAAGATTTAAGTTAATAATTTATAATTTATAATCCCAATGCAAGTGCTATAAGACATTTCAGCAATAAAGTCAATAATTTTAGCTTTTTCAGATAATGAAAAATTTTTAGCCGCACCCTGCAAAAACCAAATTTTCTTGACTTTTATAAAAACTTTTCTATAGTTCAGATGAATTTAATTATTAACTTAAATCTTTGTGTTATGGGAAATAAACATGTAAATGGGGATGATCCCTATCAGATGTCAGTTTCTGAAGCAAAAAAAGAAATTGAAGATTGGACAGAAAATGGCGGTCAATTTCGTGTCGACGGTCCTCATCAAGGCAACGAGCAAGTCCACGCTCATCTGTACGAGGACAAGGCCAGCGAGGATATTTTAATCCAAATCCACCCCGATGAAGAGGATTAAATTTGCTGAATCTGCCCACTATAAACAGGTTTGAAAAAAGCTTTCGAACCTGTTTTTTTTATGTCATTTCAAAAACATAAAAAACACCCGAAAAGGGACGTTTTTACAATGGCAGGAGCAGTAAGATTGACCTTCGCTTTGCTCGGTCGCTGCGTCAACCTTTTTGCTGTCAGCAAAACCGGCATTCTCCCGCCCGCCTAGGTTTCCTTGTCAAGCTCACTTTTGTCGTGAATTCTCATCAACAGCCGCCGAATTGCCACAAAAAAACACCCGTAAAGGGTGTCTTTTCTTATGGCAGGGGCAGTAAGATTCGAACTCACGACACTCGGTTTTGGAGACCGATGCTCTACCAACTGAGCTATACCCCTATCAAACTGAAATGCTTATAAAACATTTCTGCGCGCAAATCAAGAACTTTTTTCTTCAGTTTGCAAATATATAAATTCTCGACAACAAAAAAGCGACCGCCACGTTCATCGTGACAGCCGCCTTGTTTCTTTACAAAAGTCCTAGATTTTTTGATTTTTCTTCTGCCTCTTCGCACAGCTCCGAATACATTGAACACTTCTGCAATACTGACTGTGCAAACTGCTCCGGCAGATCAAAAATCTTCATTTGCGCAGCCTTGCAAAGGTCATCATAAACGACATAGCTGCATAAAAGATTTGCCGCATTTTCAGCCTTCAAGTCAAAAATCTTCAACTGTGCCGCATCACAAAGGCGATTATTCCCCGCAATAAAATGCGTAAGCAAATTTACGGCATTTTCTTCAGGCAGGTCAAAAATTTTCAACTGTGCGGCATCGCAAAGATTGTGCCGGTGCACATACTTGTGAACAAGCTTCATCACCATTTTCAGCGGCAAGTCAAAAATCTTGATTTGTGCGTCATGACACAGGCGGTGGTGTGCAATGTAAGTAAGCAAAATGTCTTTTGTTTCCACATCCTGAAATTCAAAAACCTCAAGTTGTTGTTCTTTTGACAGAGGATTGCCAAGTGCGGCAACCACAAAAAATTTTTCCTTTTTCATAATTGTACGTGTTAGTTAATAATTTTCTTTCAGCTGTCTAGATATTATACTTTTAGACAAAAGTCAACATTTTTAGACTCAAATAAAAAAGCGACTGCCGGGTTTTCCACGACAATCGCTTGTGCTCTTTACAAAAAATCATACTCTTCGGCCACTTCACTGGTGTTGTCATCAAGCCCCCAACGCTGAGCGTGGAGCGCCAAAATTTCTTCTGCCATTTCTCGCGGCAAGCCAAACACTGCCATTTGAGCATCTTTGCAAAGCGGATAGAGCTTGATATACTCAATTGCAACTTGACGTGCAATCTCTGGCGGGAGACCAAACTCTGGCGGGAGACCAAAAATAGCCACCTCTCCATCTTCTGCAAGTTTGTTCTTTTTGATGTACGCGAGCAGGATATCCCGCGCAATCTCAGAAGGAAGTTCAAAAATCTCTGCCACCGCATCTATACAAAGCGGATACTCACTGCCTTCAAAGTATGCAAGCAAAATTTCTTTTACCGTTTCTGGCGGCAAGCTGAAAATTTTCACTTCGGCCTTGCCGCAAAGATAATATTCCTCAACATATGCCAGTAGGATTTCTCTTGCAATATCGGTGGGCAACTCAAAAATCTTGATTTGAGCGGCCTTGCAAAGATGGCCATAGTCGATGTACTTCAAAAGAAGTTCCTTTGCCTCTTCTGGCGGAAGCTTAAAAATGTCCAACTGTTCATGCTTGGTTAACCAAGCTTTGGACCTAATTCTGTTCAATAATTTTTCTTTATCCATAAAAATAAGATTTGGTGATTAATAATTCTCAATTAATCAATCAAATATCATGCACTTTGCCAAAAGTCAATAGGCAAAACAGTAACCTAGTTGCCTTCCAAATGCAGCAAAATCGATGTGGTAATCATTACAATAATCAAAATCGGCGTCCAAACAGCAATCAAAATTGGAATATAATCATTAACCCCGAAAGCGTAAATTATCTGCGACATAAAATAAACAACAAATCCGGTGGCAATTCCACCCACAATCAAATACATCACTCCGCCGCGTCGCACATTTGACTTTAGGGCAAAAACAGCAGCAATCAAAACCATTGCCATCAGCAAAAACGGCGATGCCCACAGCGACAAATATCTCATTTTGTGCCGCACAACCGAAAATCCCGATTTTTCATAAAACTTAATGGTATCCGGCAAATTCCAAAAAGATATTGCCTCCGGTTCAACAAAGTTTTCCTTAATCCTGTCAATTGTCAAATTTGTTTTGTATTTATAGCTGTCAAGCTTGCGCATAGGCTCGCCGTTTTCAAAAATTTTAACGGCTTTCATATCAATTTTATTCCCGTTCAGTTCCGCGGCATAAGCATCAATTCGCTTAATCAAAAACGAAGTGTCGGTAAACTCGAGCAAACTGACATCTTTCAAAACCAAAATATCTTCTTCCTGTCTAACCGATTTTGCTTCCAAAACCAAAATATTACCATCTTCCGAGGCTTCCCTAATCCACAATCCTTTAGAAGAAAACAAAACCGCATTGGGATTTCTTGTCTTAAACCTCATGTCCATAGTTTCATAAACTTCGTATAAATATGAAGAAATAGGATTGATAATCATAATATTTATCATGCCGATTACAAAAACCGCCGTCATAACCGGAAGCAAAAATCCCCAAGTAGAAACACCTGCCGACCTTATTACCACAAACTCGTTAGAGCGGCTGACTTTCCAAAAAGTTATCATTCCGGCAATCATAATCACAAAAGGAAAAACCATCTCAAATGTTCGTGGCAGTTTTGATGACGACATTTTGATCATAAACAAAAAATCAATATCCGGTCTGCTTGACGAACGACGCAGTTGTTCAATTGTATCAAACAAAAAGATAACTCCACTGATCATCAACAGTACAGCCAAAAAATTCAAGACAAATTGCTTGGTTATATATCTACCCAAAATCGAAGTCGGTTGCATCAAAAATCCTCACATTTTTTAATGTATAATAACAAAAATCTTCGCCTTGGCAAGAGTTTTGCATCACTTATCGTTTTTAGATTCTTCAATAAGTTTGTTTACCACTGTCGACAAACCCTCTTGTTGACGCACTCGCTTCATCCTTTCGCCCGAAATAATCCTACGAATTTTTTCAACTGTATCTTCCACTGTATCGCAGACTACAACATAATCAAATTCTTGCCAGTGTACAAGCTTGTCAACCACCATCCCCATGCGTTTATCAATAACTTCCTGACTGTCGGTTTTTCTGCCTTCCAAACGACGTCTCAGTTCCTTAATCGATGGTGGAAGCATATAAATTGTAACCACTTGATCGGGAGCTTTTTCTTTCATCTGCCTTGCTCCCACCCAGTCAATATCAAAAATCACATCTTCGCCAACATTCAAAAAACTGTCTACCTCAGAGCGCAAAGTTGCATATCTATTGCCGTATTGCGAGTCGACATACTCATAAAAGGCATCTTCTGCTTTATATTTATCATATTGTTCATCACTGATAAAATAATAGTCCACACCGTCAACTTCGTTGTTCCGCGGTGGTCTTGTAGTTACCGAAACCGAAAATCTGAGTTTGTCATCTCTTTTCATCAATTCTTTGATAATTGTGCCTTTGCCTGTCCCCGAAGGCGCATCAATCAAAAACATTGCTCCTTTGCGAACTTTTCGCAAATAATTAATCACATCTTCCATTTTCTACTCCACATTCTGCACCTGTTCGCGCAATTGCTCAATAATTGCCTTAAGTTCCATTGCCAAATTAACAATCTCGACTTCCCAAGCTTTTGAGCAGGTAGTGTTTGCCTCACGATTAAATTCTTGACACAAAAAATCCATTCTTCTTCCAATGCTTTTCCCTTGAGCAAGCAGTTGCTCAGCAGTTCTTATATGTGTTTTCAATCTGTCGATTTCTTCTCTGATATCTGCCTTGTTTACCAAAAAAACAATTTCTTGAGCCAAACGCTCTTCACTGACGGTATTTTCAGCCAAATAATCATCTATTTGTTTTTTGAGATGCTCGGCAATTTTTTGCGGTTCGTTTTGGGCAATCTGCTCAATTTTCGCAACAATATTTTCAATTTTTTCAAGCAAAGTTGAAAGTGCTGCTCCAATTTTTTCGCCTTCAAGATTTCTATCTTTTTGCAATTTTACGCAACACTCCTCAAAACCTTTCAGCAAAACCTCTCCCAATTCTGCAAGAGTTTTTTCGTCAAAACAAATATCTTCTTCTTCCACAACACCGTGGACATTCAAAAGCTCTCCTGCAGTC
>JAGCFG010000062.1 GCA_017650255.1 Alphaproteobacteria bacterium
AAGACACGTGCAGCTTTGACAAACTCGAAATTGCGGGTGCGCATGAACTCGGCTCTGACCATGCCGGTCAATGACGGCCAGGAGAAAAGGAGCAAAATTATCAGCAAACTTACAAAACTCGGGGCAAAAAGGCTGGCCATGATTATCAAAATGAAAAGTTGCGGGAGAGATTCCCAGATTTCGATGAAACGTTGCATCAAAATATCTGTTTTTCCGCCGAAATATCCTTGGACAGCGCCGCAGATTATACCGATTATGGAGGATATGAAGGTTAATAAAAATGCAAAAATGACGGAGAGCCTTATTCCATATATGATGCGGGCAATAATGTCCCTGCCCTCGTCGTCAGTGCCAAGCCAGTGGTTGTTGCTGGGGGCGGCAGGTGTCGGTGTGGACATCAAAAAGTCTACTGTATTGTAAGAATATGGAATAATCGGCATAAGCATCCAGCCGTTTTTGTTGATTTTTTCTGCGATATACTCGTCTTTATAGTCTGCAGGAGTTGGAAAATCGCCGCCGAAATCGAGGTCGGTATAGTTTTTGAAAATGGGGAAATAAAATTGATTATTATACTTTAAAATCAATGGCTTATCGTTTGCAATAAACTCAGCAAACAAACTTATTATCATTATAACGGCAAAGAAAACAGCCGACCAATAAGCGCGTTTGTTAGACTTGAATTTTTCTGTTATTTTATTATTAATCAAGCTTTTCCTCTTCTTTTTCTGGAGCCTCTTTGGTAGCAGCAGGTGCCGGAGTTTCTTCAACAACCGCTGTTGCCGGAGTTTCTTTTACGTCGGAAGATGCCGGAGTTTCTTCAACAACCGCTGGTTTCGGCGCTTCTTCTTTTGCAGTAATTTTTTCTGTTACCAAAGGTTCAGGATTGTTTTCTACTGCTGAAGATTGTTGATTTTCAGTAGAATCTTCCGGTGGCAGTTCTTCTATTACAGGATCTTTTTTGCTCATTTCAGAAAGAGATTCTACTTTTGCCTCGGGTGCAATGGTCACATTTTTTACGGTTATTTTGTTGTTTGAGATATTTTTTTCTTCCAAAGGAATCATTTGCGGTTTCGGGCGGATTATCTCATCTTCCGATTTTGCAGGCTCAGCATTTGAAAGGCTTTGGAAATTCTGTTGGTTCCATGTGCGCAGCCATTCAATATACTCGCGATAAGCTTTTTGAACGTTATCAGATGTGTAAGAAACATTATTAATCTGTTGCATTACATTATTTCTGGTACTCTTTGAAATACCTATACCATTAAATTCTGTGCATTTTTTGCCGGAGAAAAATTGGTTGATGATATCAGTAACAGAGCAAAAGTTTTTGCTTATGGAAAACAGTCTGTTTTCAGGTGAGTATATAGCAATCGGTGTCATTTGTGTGTTGAGAAAACTTTCTAGCAAACTTGTGTCTTTTTCACCATGAAGATCATCCATTCCGATTAGGCCTTGAATGATGACTGTAGTATCTTTTAAGAGCCCGTTGTCTTGCAGATTTTGCATGAATTGACTCAGTTTACCATATAAACACATGGTTTGTTGAAGGTAGGCACTGCGTTTTTCCATTACATTTTTGCGCCCTACCCAAGGGAAGTTGTCTTTGGTTTTCCACGAACCGGTTTCTTTAAGGCGGCACATATCGTCAAATAAAAACATATCGGAAGGCATGTCCATTATGATGAAATAGGTATTTTTACCGGTGTCTTGCTTGATGTCTTCAAAAAGTTTATCAAGTGCCTGTAATGAGTTGATTATGTGTAAATTTTGGTAGCTTGTACCGAGCAACGGCATATTGTCGGCTGGGATAATGGATTTTATGCTGTTGTATAAAGGTTTGGCAAGGTAAGTAAGCCAGTGTGTGCTTTCCAGCCAATCGGATAACAAAAGTGCGCTTTGTTCAAAGGGAGACAGATTATATTTGCTATAGTCTGCTACGTGTGTGTTTTGGGTTAAGCATCTTGCAACATTGTTGAGGTTTTCTTTTTTGCAGAAATTGATACCTTTGTTTTGATAAGCATTAATTTTATAATCTTTTTCTTTTAATACATCGAATAATTTATTATCTTTGAGATATAGTTCAAAGTAATTTTGTTGATCAAAGTTCCAGCTTTTTGTTTTTTTGATTTTTTGTAATAAGTGTTCATGGATGTTTTCTGGCAGGTCCATGTTTAAGCTGTCTGCAGCATTAAGGTATGGATTGCCGGATTTTGTGAATGAATTTGTGTATAGTTTGAAATGATATTTGGCGTAAAATCCTAGCATTATTGATGCAAGTTTGTCGCGATAAAATTTATTGATATTTGCATCTTCTAGAGCATAAAGAGTTGTATAAGAAGGCAAATTCGGAAGCATTATGTTGACAATTTTTGAGTTTGAGGTGTTTTCGGTTGTTGTTTGATATTCTTCAACAGAAAATGGAGCTAACTCTCTGTTTCGCCAATTTAAAATTGCGCCAAAGCCTATTAGAAACAGGCAAGCTAAGAAAAATCGGTATTTGGCTTTGCACAAAAACAGTATGGCAAAGAGCAAAATTGCTAATGATGCGGATATATATGCCGGAGGATATCCTAAATCTGTACTGCTGTAGAATGTGGCAAATTGGTTGAACAAGGCATAAAAAGAGATGTGAGCAACCAAACCAGTGAGGAAACAAAGCAATATGCTAAATCCCGAAAAGCAAAAATATATTATTGCGGTAATTACGGCGATTATGCCTAGGGAGACAACTATGTCGGGACGGAGTATGGGAAATGAGCTAAATATGTTGCCGATGCCGGTTGAGGTGTATAGTGTGAAATCCATACCCAATAAGCAAAAACCTATTATGAACAACGAAATCAAATCAACCCAGTAAGTGAAATATGATTTTTTCTTCTTGGGTTTTTCTTTCTTTTTTTTCGGCAATATGTTTGTTTGTTGTTGTGTGTTTGTCGGATTTTTTTCATATACTGTTGCGCCGTTATAGTCGAAAACAGGATCTTTGTGCTCAAAATAGTCCATAATTGTTCCCTTTTTTGAAATATTATTGATTGTTTTTGATGTTAACAAAAGTTAGGTGATTTTAAAGAAAAAAAAGCAAACAATGAACAACAACTAAATTATGCTTGCTGATTGTTGAAAATTAAGCTATCCTCTGGTAAAAATTTGATAAGGAAATATTGATGATTGCAAAGTTAAGAGGAATTGTAGATTCTTTTGGCGAAGACAGTTTGATAATTGATGTAAACGGGGTTGGATATTTGGTTTTTGCTTCGGTTAAAACATTGTCAAAGTTGGTCAAAGGGGCTGAGACGGTTTTGTACATTGAAACTGTTGTCAGAGAGGACAATATAAGTTTGTACGGTTTTGCTTCGCCTTTGGAAAAAGAGTGGTTTATTACTTTGACAAAGGTACAAGGTGTAGGTGCAAAAGTGTGTTTGAGCATTTTGTCGGTGTTGACACCGGCAAATTTGACGCAGGCTATTGCGGCACAGGACAAAACCTCGTTTACCAGGGCTTCCGGTGTGGGGCCAAAATTGGCGGCGCGTATTGTTACGGAGCTTAAAGGTAAAATGGTTGGTTTGGCTTTGGGTGCTGACAGTGCCGATTATGCCTTGGCAATGCAAGATGAGAGTTTGGCGCAAAATGTTGAAATGCAAGAGAATAAAAACGAGAAAATGATAGAAGACGCCATTTCTGCTTTGATAAATTTGGGATATCAAAGGATTGAGGCTTATCAAGCGGTTAATAAAGCTGCCGCGAATGGTGCACAAACAGATGTTTCGGCTTTGATAAAGGCGGCGTTGAAAGAATTTGCAAGCAAGGAGAACTGATAGATGGAAGAGAGAATCGTTAGTCCGAGAGAGTTGCCGGAAGATGATGCGGTTGTCAATGCGCCGGTTAATCTGCGCCCTACTTCGCTTTCAGATTTTGTCGGACAAAAACAGGTTTGTGAAAATTTGAAAGTGTTTATCGAGGCTGCAAAACTGCGCAGAGAGGCTTTGGACCATGTTTTGCTTTTCGGGCCTCCGGGATTGGGTAAAACTACTCTTGCTTCTATTGTGGCAAAGGAATTGGGTGTAAATTTTAAGGCAACTTCGGCCCCGATGATTTCTAAGTCGGGTGATTTGGCGGCTATTTTGACCAATTTGGAAGCGAATGATGTTTTGTTTATTGATGAAATTCATCGTTTGAATCCGGCAATTGAAGAAGTCTTATATTCGGCAATGGAAGATTTTCAGCTCGATTTGATTATTGGAGAAGGTCCTTCGGCACGCTCGGTAAAAATTGATCTTCAGCCGTTTACGCTGGTTGGGGCGACAACAAGGTCGGGTTTGCTCTCTACTCCGTTGCGTGAGCGTTTCGGAATTCCGCTTCGGTTAGATTTTTATTCGCCGGAAGATTTGGAAAAAATAGTAATCCGCGGAGCAAAGTTGCTCAATGTTAAGCTTAGCCCTGAGGGAGCGCGTGAAATTGCCTGTCGTTCAAGAGGAACTCCGCGTGTGGCCGGAAGATTGTTGCGCCGTGTAAGAGATTTTGGTTCACTGGCTACCGACGGGGCAATCAGCGCGGATATGGCGGATATGGCTTTGAAGAGACTTAATGTTGACAAGTTTGGGTTGGATGCTTTTGACAAGCGCTATTTGACTTGTATTGCCCAGAACTATGGCGGCGGCCCTGTGGGGGCAGATACTTTGGCGGCGGCACTTTCGGAAGAGCGCGACACAATAGAGGAAGTTATCGAGCCGTTTTTGTTGAAACTCGGTTTTTTGCAGAGAACACCGCGCGGACGTATAATTTCGGATATGGGGTGCGAATATTTGGGCATTCCGAAACTTCGCAAAAATGTTAAGCAGTTTTGTGAGCAAGACGATTTGTTTGATTGAGGAGTTTTTGAAAATGGCAGAAAATTACGGCAAACTTCAAGACGGAAAGTTTTATTTTCCGTTGCGGGTATATTATGAGGATACTGATGCAGGCGGTGTGGTTTATTATGCCAATTATCTAAAGTTTGCCGAGCGGGCAAGGACAGAGTTTGTCAGAGCTTTGGGAGTTATGCAAAACCAGGATTTGGCAAAAGAAAATCCTTGTGCTTTTGTGGTGCGCAGATGTGAGATTGACTATCGTTCTTCTGCCTTTTTGGACGACTTTTTGACTGTTGTTACGCAAATTGAACAGATGGGTGGTGTATCTTTGGTGGTGAAGCAGGAGGTGTGCAGAGGTGAACAGATTTTGGCAACTCTAAAGGTTAAAGTTGCTTATGTTTCGGTTAAGGATAAAAAAATTCTAAAGCTGCCGCCTGAGTTAAATGCGTGGTATGCGGCGGCGACGGCTGCGGATAAGAAAAATTCCAATAATGCCGCAGAGTAAGGCAAAAAAGCAACTTATTGCCATGATTTTTTTATATTTTTGCCCGCCCAGTGCGGGTAAAATTTTGTTTACTCCGACGGCAGAGCCGACAATTTTGTATTTGTCGTAATCTTGTTCGGTATACAAATTTATGCCAATGCTGTTTTTGGGGTTGAGAAAAGAAAATGTAATTATGATGTCGTTGTTGATTTTTTTCAGTTGGGCTTCAACCTCGGGAGATGTGTTTTCGGTGTCTATGTTGTAGCTCAAGATTTTTATTCGAGGGGGTATGGGAATGCGTATCGGGTCATGTCCAATGGGCGAAATGTCTGTGCCGGACAAAGCCTCTTCTCCGGAATTTGTGAGGGTTAGGAGGGTTTTGTAGATATCTTGATATTCGTCGCCGGCGATGTGCAGTTTTATGCCGCCGCTGGAGGGGGTGGAGATAATTTTGTCGGTGGAGGAGCTATATTCTAAAATGGGACGTGAGAGATAAAACTGGTAATATCCGATA
>JAGCFG010000063.1 GCA_017650255.1 Alphaproteobacteria bacterium
CTATATAAACTTTATAAAAAAATATAAAACTATACATAATATAGATTATGCGACAAATATTATAATTTTGAGAGGGGATTCCCCTTTTTATGTGTGTGTTTATAGAATAATCGTATTTATAGAGTTAGTTAACTTGTTAATTGGCAAGAAAAATATTATCATTTTTTTAAGAAAATAGTGATAATTTGAACTAAATAAAAGAAATTATAAGGACTTTGTTATGGTTGTAAAATCCGGTCGACAGAATTCGATTACTTTTGAGCTTGATGGTATGAATTATGTGCATAGCCTTACCATTTGTCAAAACAGCGATGAAAAACTTTATCGGGCATTTATCGGCAGAAAGAATATAAATGTTGATTTTTCAAAGGTTAAGAAAAAAGAAGATGCTCAAAAATTGAAAAGCAGACTTTTGGCGAAATATCCCTCACCCACCGAGGCGGAATATAGAAAAGCGGCAAAGGATTATGACCATGCGGCCATGAGAGAACATCAGGCAACAGTTATGCATGAGTTTGCCAAGCAGATTGTTTATGATTTGGCAGATGCTTCGGCGGCAGGAGTTTCGGACCAGAGGTATGCAAATATTGTTTGTTATGCAAAAAATTTGGTTGCTGCTGTTGCGGAAGGCAAATCGATTGAAGATGTAAAAGAGCCAGGTCGTTCTGTTTTGGAAAAAATTAAAGATAAGGTTACCGGTGCTGATTCGCTTAAAAGTGCCAAAAATTTTGTTGGTGTTTATGCCGGAGATCAAAGTTTTACGGGAAATGAACCGGACAAAGCGATTTTTATCGATATGGCAAGAGATATTCCTACAAAGCCGATAAAGTCGAGAGCTATGGGCAAAGACGGAGATAGGGTTGTTAATGCTTTCATGGATGTTTGTACTAAAAGAATGCTTTTGACTAAGTCTGCGCAAAATAAGGCTTTTGCAAGTTTTGCGCCGATTTTTGTTAGGAGAGAAATTGCCAGAGATGTTTCTGTTGCTTTTGATGAGGAGTTGAGAGCATATTTTGCAAAGCGTTTGAAAGAGAAAAAAGTCGCAAAAATTCAGGCTGAAAAACGCAGATATGAAGAGACTAAGGCTGCAGGCAGAAAGCAAACAAAGGCAAGAGTTGCTGCAAAAAGCAAAAGTGTTAGTTATTCGTAGAGTTTTTGTATGTTAGGCTGAAATTTGGATTGCCATGCATTATGGATTGCCGTGTCGTTTGCGCTCCTCGCAATGATGATGCAGTAAAGAAAAGTTTATTCATAAACAATGCCGTTGATAATGACTTTTGTTGTATAGAGAATAAAACATTTTCCGGGGTTATAGCCGTTCATTATCATATTTGAATGGGTTTGTTCTTTTCTGGTTCCTGTGCTCAACCCCATTTGCGGAACATCCACCAGATAACCCTCCATATATAGAATGTCGTTTGGTAAAAGCGTGCTTAGTCCAAGGTCAATTTTTTTGTTGGCGGCTATCGGGTGATAGTTGTTAAGTTCTTTTTGTTTGATATAAGGATGGCAATGTTCGTAGTTTTTTTGGCTTTCTGCGGCCTCTTCTTGTGATTTATACGAACTCATAAATGATTTTCTGTATTTTACGCCCTTGCAGAGCACACTGCCGCCACGCTCTTCGTGTTCAAACTTGAACATTGAAAAAATTTCCGGCTTTGCCATGTCGCCGATTACCAAAAATATGTCGCGCGGAACCAAAGTTATATATTTTTGCTGTGAAAATCCGCGATAAAATTTGTTCCATATACCATTATATGTATCAACATAACCTACTCTGCCGGTTACGGAATATTCAACTTTTGGCAAGAGAAGATAGGAGAATCTTCCTTTTTTTATTTCTATCGGAGCGGCGGATATATCTTGAAAATTGTCTGTTTTGGATATTTGCATGGAAATATTTGACTGTGTGCCGAACAAAATTGGGTATATAATTCTTTTTATGTATTGAGGAAACAAGAGATGCAATATAAGCAAAGCTAAGGCAATTTTTATGATATTATTTTTTGCGGATGCTTTTTTATGTGCTCGTATTGCATTTTGTTTTTTGCGTTCTTGCCAAATATCAGCCATTCTCTGTTCCTAAAAAAGCCCCTTTATTAAAAAAATAAAGGGGCTTAAAGTTAAAGTCTATGTTCAAAATTAGAACAAAACTTTCAAGTTAACGCCGGCTGTGTAGTCGTAGTCAACATATTTTGATCTTGAACCGTGAAGGAAGTAGTCTCCAAATACGCCGACTGCAACATTGTCGGTAACAAAGTAGTTAACTTCGGCTTGCAAATACCAGTTGTTGGCATTGTTTTGGTCGAACCACCAGCCCCAATCTTCATCGGCTGCAGCATTTCTGTCTGTGGTGAATTCATAACGAACGCCGGCATCAGCAGACATTTTGCCGCACAATAAAGTTTGGTGAACACCGGCAAATACACTGTAGTCCATATCACGATCTCTAGTGTCAATCAAAGAAGATGCAGTAGCTTTAATATATGGAGTTGTGCCATGGCCCATATCATAGCCGACTTGAGCTTCAACTTCTACAGCTTTTGTCCATTCGCTGTCCATCCATTTGTGTCCCCACCAACTAGCTGCTTGCATTGTGTAGTATTCTGCACCAACTTGGGTTAAGATTTTGCCAAAGTTGTGGTTATATTTTGCACCCAATGCATAAGCAAAGTTGTGGTCATTGTTATATTCACGATCTGTCAATCTTGCAAAATCGAAGTTGTTGGAAATTCTACCATAGATGGCAAAATTGTCGGTTACACCATAGGTTAATTCTTCGGTAGCAACAAAATCTTCATATTCGTTATGCCAACCGTATTTTTCGTTTTGTCTTTCATAACCTAGAGAGGTGCTTGACAAAATTTCGCCTTTAGAAGGCAAGAATAAAGAACCTGTAAAATCTTTTGCATTTGCAACGCCGGCAATCAAAGTAGCAGCAGCGGTGCCCAAAAGTATAGTCTTAAAATTCATAAGATATCTCCTATATAGTTAGTATCTCGTGGCATAATCGCCACACAGATGACATCTTATTTCATATTGATTAAAAAAAACTTAATAAGATTTCTTGCATATATAACAATTGGTTACATTATATTACGGCATTGATGAGCTGTTGTGTGTAGGGGCGTTGCGGAGAATTGAAGATTGTTTCGACCTCGCCTTCTTCGACAATTTTGCCGTCTTTCATAACCATTATGCGGTCAGAGACAGACCTTATTGCCTGCATGTCGTGGGATATGAAAATATAGCTCATATTATGTGCTTTTTGGATTTGTTTTAATAAAGATAAAATTTGTGCTTGTATAGAAACATCTAGTGCAGAGGTCGGCTCGTCCAAGATGAGGACGCGTGGTTGCATGACAAGTGCGCGGGCAATGGCAATTCTTTGGCGCTGACCGCCGGAAAATTGGTGCGGATATTTTGCTAGGTCGTCTTTTGTGAGGCCGACTTCGGTTATTGCTGACAATATTTTTTCTTGCCGTTGTTGTTTGGAGAGCTCCTTAAAGTTGGCAATCAGCCCCTCGCCTACTATTTGTTCAATGGTCATACGCGGGTTGAGCGAGTTGTACGGGTCTTGGAAAACCATTTGAATTTGCTTGCATAATGTGCGTCTGTTTTTGGTGTTAATCGGTTGATTTTGATAATAAAAATCGCCTTTATAAGGTGTGAGACCGACAATCGAGAGACCAAGTGTTGTTTTGCCGGAACCGGACTCTCCGACAACTCCCAAAGTTGCGCCGGTCGGCAGAGAAAAGGATATGTTATCAACTGCGTCTACTTTGGAAACAACTTTGCCGAAGAAATTTTTTTTGAGAGGAAAAGATACTTTTATATTTTGGGCGCAAAGCGCAATATCTTGAGATAATTTTTTATTTTTATTCAATATATTAACCGAATTTATTAAGGTTTTTGTATAATCTTTTTGCGGATGCTCGAAAATATCTTTGGTGTTGCCGTATTCGACAATTTTGCCGTCTTTCATGACCATAACATTGTCGGCAATTTTTCTGATTAAGGACAAGTCGTGGCTGATGAAAATAATGGACATATTCAGCTTTTTTCTTAAATCTAAAAGCAATTTGATAATTTGTGCCTGCACGGTTACATCGAGAGCGGTTGTCGGCTCGTCGGCGATTAGAATTTTTGGTTTGTTGGCGATGGCCATTGCAATCATTACGCGCTGACGTTGCCCGCCGGAGAGCTCAAAAGGATAAGAATTTATGCGTTCTTCGGCTTTGGCAATGCCGACAAGGTTGAGAAGTTCCAAAGCTTCTTCCATCGCTTGTTTTTTTAGGGTCCCGCGGTGCAAGATTATGCTTTCGGCAATTTGGTGACCGATTTTATGCAACGGATTTAGCGAGGACATCGGTTCTTGGAAAATAAAGCCGATTTGGTTGCCGCGGATTTGGCGCCATTCTTGTTCCGAAGCTCCGTTCATTTGTTGCCCTAAGATGTTGATAGAACTTGATTTTGCGCATTTTTTTAAGCCAAGTAACGACAAAGCGGTGAGCGATTTTCCGGAGCCGGATTCACCGACAATGCCCAAAATTTCGCCCTCGTTTAAGGCAAAGTCAATCCCGTGGATTATGCGGCGGTTGTCATCAACAAAAACTTGTAAATTGTCAACTTTTATCAAGCTCATGGTTTTTCCTTTCGGGTATCAAGGGCATCGCGGACGCCCTCGCCTATAAAAATGAGCAAAGTCAACAAGGTGGAGAGCACAATGAAGATGGAAATTCCAATCCAAGGAGCTTGCAAATTGTCTTTTCCCTGACGGACAAGGTCGCCCAATGAGGGATATTCTTGCGGAAGCCCGAGCCCCAAGAAATCAAGTGCGGTCAAGGCGACAATGGCCTCGGAAATTAAAAAAGGAACAAAGGTTACGGCGGCAACGAGAGCGTTTGGCAGAATGTGGCGGTATATAATGCGCCAATTGCTTATGCCCAAAACACGTGCGGCCTTGACAAACTCGAAATTGCGGGTGCGCATGAACTCTGCTCTGACCATGCCGGTTAGTGATGTCCACGAGAAAAGGAGCAAAATTATCAGCAAACTTATAAAACTCGGTGCAAACAGGCTGGCCATGATTATCAAAATGAAAAGTTGTGGGAGAGATTCCCAGATTTCGATGAAACGTTGCATCAAAATATCTGTTTTTCCGCCGAA
>JAGCFG010000008.1 GCA_017650255.1 Alphaproteobacteria bacterium
CATAGCAAAGGTGTCCCACACGATCCCATTCCGAACTCGACTGTTAAACCCTTTAGCGCCAATGGTACTTTGTCTTAAGACACGGGAGAGTAGGTCGTAGCCAGATCTTCTAAACATCTCTTTTCTTTTTTTAAATTTCACCAAAAAAAACGCCACACACCAACAAAACGAACATTAAGCCAACACAAAAAATGCTTCCCGCATTTCATAAAAACACGGGAAGCAAAAACTGAGAATCTAGTCCAAACTAACGACCGCCGCGAGGACTTACAACGCTATACGGAGTACGATTGTTTGTGTTATATGCATTTCTGTCCCAATCAGCATTATTTGCAGCGCGATAATTTACCGCATCAACTGGTTTCCCTCCGGTAGCAATTGTATTGGGATAAAACTTTTGCATTACATGTTCGTTGTCCAAGACAGGAACGAGTCTCCCGTTATCATAAACCAAGCCGAAAGATGCAATTTCTCTCTCATATTGTTGCATCCAAAGTTGCTCTCTTTCTGTTGGATAATAACCCTGCATTTGTCTATCTATCAGGTTATTATAGACCAAATCTTTTTGTTCCAGCTCAACACAGAACTGTCTGACGTTATTATCAAAATTACTCGGATGTCCCTTAATTGCACCGCCCATCGCCTCTGAATATTGCACACCATTACTGGCATTTACGCGAGTGCTGCTAACATAGTTGTATAACTGATTGTCAACTTCTGGTCTGTAACCATTAATATCAACACTATATATTACTGTGTTATCGGGGTATGCTATTTCCTTTATTGCATAACTAGCCGAACATCTGTACCCATACATGTCATAGCCCAAATCAACTTTGTGTGTTGGGCCCTGTTGCGCATCCCAACGCTCATAGTTCTCAATTCTTTCTTGTTCTTGCTTTTCTGCCAACAATTGTCTTTGACGTGCAATTCTTTCTTGTTGTCTCTGGTTTCGACGAGCTTCTCTTTCTTGCTGACGTTGCTCGCGTCTGCTCAAAGGTTCACCATCCTGTTGTTGCGGGTCTTGAACTTGCCCTGTCTGTGGTTGAAGTTGCTCCGCTTTCGGTTGCGCTTGCAGTGGTTGCTCTTCAGTCAGACCATGACTTACTGCGTACTTATGAGCAAATTGCGCCTCTGCAGGAGTAAGCTGCTCTTTTGCGCTGATTGCGGTATATAAATTTTTGTTAATTTCATCAAAATCATCTTTTGTAAAGTTTTGCAAATTAGCACTTCCATAAGTGTGATAGGTTACCTTTACCTGCGAATCTTCTTCGACTAATTTTATCCTCACACCATCCAAAGCTTCACCTTTGATAATGTAGGTATTTTCGTCGTCAAAATATGGCTGAACGGCATAATATTCTGGGGAATGAGTAAGATTTGCCGCATGTTGAGAAGCGTCATTAAGGGCTGTCTGCCCTGGATTCGCTTGTGCATCTAAAGATTGGTCCTTTGCTACTGTAATACCGTTTCGCTGTTCATAATCCTTGGCAAATTGGCTCTCGATATCTGTCGGATTATCTTTCTTAACTATGGCAGAATATATATTTCCCTCAATTTTCTTAATTTCTGCATCTGTATACTCGATATCGCTTGCCGAATAAATGGTATCAATTTCTCCGTTGTTGTTTCTTTCCAGTTTTATAGTCATGCCGTTTTTTACAACAAACTGATTGTCGCCATTACCGGTTACCGCATACATTTCTTCCGGCTGAGAAAGAACAGTCTCATCAATTTTAGAAACATGTTGTTGCGGAAGTTCGCTCGGTTGCTCCGGCTGACTTGTTTGCACATTAGCTTTCGGGCGAACAACATTTTCATGGTTCACGGTTTTGTGTGTGCCGGAATTTCTTTGTGCCAGGCGCTCACTGACTTTTTGATCAGGAATGTCATCACCTTTTGTAACAACAACAGTTGTTTGTGGTGCAGAAGCATCTTTTGCGATTTCTTCATGCAAAGACGTAGCATTGCTCATTAGGGTGGTATCTGCTGTAACAACATTTGCAGAGTCAAGCTTTTGTGTTTTGTAATCTTGTGCTACTTCAGTGAGAGGCTTTTCTTTCATGTGAGGTATAATCTTGCCTAAAAAGCCGTTAAATCCCTCTCTTGCTTTATCAAGATAAGGCTTTGCAACAGCATAAAGACCTGTCTTTTTAATGGCATCGCTGGCAACAAAACCTGCTGCTGCACCAGCCAATACACTAAAATAGCGCATTCTCTTTGCACTGCGATTTTTGAGTAAAATACTCAATTTTTCATCAAATTTTTCTTGTTGCGAGGGGGACAAGGTTATATTGTTTTCTTGCAAAAGTTGAGGACAATATTTTTTTGCTTTCATATACAATTTTCTGTTACTAATGTCTTCTTCCCTAATTCCTACACTCACCAAAAAGTCTTTCAGTTCATTTCTTGCTTTTGCCTGTTCTCTTTGCAAAGCAACACCGGCCGCTCCCGAGGCAGAAACAGATGCGGCAATTTTTGCCATTCTGTTGAGTGCCTGTCCGGTAAGAGCACTCTGTCCAGCAAGAACAACTCCTGCAGTAGATGTAGCAATATTCGCACATAATCCGATAAGCTCTGCCCTATTTTCTTTTGCCCAAAGATATTGCAAATAATTCTTATAAGGAAAATCTTTTCCTTCAGATTTTGCTGCTTCTCTCTTTTCCTTAAAAGCAACTCTACTCTTATGGCACGCACAAATTGTCATGCTTGCAGCATATCCTGAAAGGAGAAGAGGACTACCTGTAGTAGCGATTGCGGCAACAATTCCGCCTTGAGCCGCAATTTTACCCAAAGCATGCAATTTCGGATGTTTTTGAGCAAATTCGGCATCAGCTTCTTTCAGCTTATTCCATACCTTATTCGTCTTAAAAACTTGTTTTATGCGCATGCCTGTAAAATTGGCATATTGCAATTCGGCACTTGAAATAGATTTGACTGCATTTGAGAGCCTTTCCGCATCTGCGGCCGAAAAGTTAAATTCAGTAACTTCTTCAGGTGTTATTCCATATTTCTGCTCGGCTTCAGCTTCCGAAATGCGCTTTCCGCTATTAATTAATTCTTCTGATTTTTCTGTAGCAAGATAAGTCAATCTTGTCTGCAGTTCTGCGTCTCTGAGTAATGATTTTTGTTGCTCGGCATATTTGTATATGACAGAGCCGTCAGGATATCCCTGCAGAGCCAATCTTTGCACTGTTTTAACTTGCAACATTTTCTCCAGCGCAAACAAATCAGAATCTTTAAGTGATGCAAAAAACGGTTCAAATTCACTATATTCCGGCAAAATTACACGATTGCCTTTTTCATCGTATGTATATATTTCTTTTACGCTAAGATTCTCATCATCCCAAAGCGACAAGGCCTTGTCAACATCATGGGTTACATCTGCCTTAATGCCGTTCTCTTCATCAAATGCAACCAAGCTCTCTTCAATCTTATCTTTAACCTGTCGTTGCGCTACAGTAAGTTCATTTTCTTTATAGGTCGAGAGATAGTCATTTAAGACGACTGCCTTTTCCGGTGTCAAATCATCTAAAGGAGCTGCAAGTTTTTCATCCATATATCTTCTGATACGGCTGAGAGCATTCTTAACCTCTCTGGAAAGCTCAAGTCCGTCATAACTGGAAAGCAATTGATATGTATCTGACAAAAACGATACATCATCGAGATTTTGCGGTAATTTGTCAAGAACTTGCCTTACTTCTGCGTATGTAACCATATTTATTGCTCCGTTTTATTTGCCTTGTACCACACATATTACACTAATTTGAGCAAAAAGTCAAATATTTATGTCGTTTTTGTCAAAGATAATTTCATATGCTCTTTTTAGCACATTTTTGTTAATTAATTGCAAACACGGAGAATAAAAAACTCCCAAAATCTTTCTGATTTCGGGAGTTTGCAGCTACTAATTTTTCAAAATACTGAGGTTATGCGCTTCTGGGCGCCCAACTTTGTCGGGGATAATTTCAAAAGAAAGCTCCTGCCCCTCAATTATTCGCTCTAACCCTGATTTTTGCACGGCAGTAATATGAACAAAAATGTCTTTTTCGTTAGAAGGCGTCTTAATGAAGCCATAACCTTTTTGGTTATTAAACCATTTTACTGTTCCACTTAGCATATTAGTTCCTTTGCATAAATAAAGTTAATCCAAGTGCGCCTCAAAGCGCACCGAATATATTTAGAACCTAATTTTTCGATTTCAACGGCAGCTATACTTATTTTATATTTTTTTCTATAACTGCACTTTGTGTAAAATATTTTTGATAAAAATTGACATGGCTTGATTCAGATTTTATTCTTTATTTGTTTTTAATATGGATAAAAAATATGGATGATAAAATTTTAGAAAAAAGACTGGTTGATATTGAGATAAATTTGACCAATCAGGAAAGAATGCTTGATGAACTCAGCGATATTATTGCCGAGCAAGCAAAAACAATAGATTTTTTGAAAAAACCAAACGAAATGATGGTGAGAGCGTTGCAGGAAAA
>JAGCFG010000002.1 GCA_017650255.1 Alphaproteobacteria bacterium
CCCACAGCAGCAGCATTGCGGCAAAAAGAATCCGTTTCATGCGCTAATTGTTATTGTTGAAATCTATCCTGAAACCTCCGCTAGGAATAGCGCCATTATTCCTTTTGCTGCGCTTTATTTCCTCCATCTCCGCCCGTGTCACCTTAGTTCCCTTGTCGGGAGGGGCAAGTGCCGGAGCCTGCTCAAGTGCCTTCAGGTCATCCTGCATGACATAACTCTCTATCATGTAATCCAACTGCACAATGATGCCAGGAAGCCCGCCGTATCCGGCAGGTCCGATGGGCAGCGGTGTTTCCGGAGAGAACCATGCGACAAGATTTTCGCTGGTGTCCCCCTTTTTGACAGCTTTCGTACAGAGCCGTCCGGCTATCATCCTGGTCTCATTCCTTATCTCCCACTCAATCGGCGCAATGGTGTCTTCAACAATAAATGTCTTTCCCAAGCATTCCTCCTGAACCACTTTGGTCCCTGTAGCCAAATCATAATAAATTTCATTCAGGCCATTTTTAACCGACCCTTCCTCCAATTTACGGAAAATGACCTTGCCGTCAGAAAAAACAAGCCTGTAAACGGACTTGCTTTCCGACATCGCTTTTAACATCTTTTCCATAATGGGATCAATTTCCTTTTTTTCTTTGCGGTAGGCTTTTTCCATATAACCGCTGGACTGGCTGACATAGGTGCATTCAAAACCGTATTGTGCGCAAACGCTGGAGGCGGCGCACAACAGCAGCATGGCAAGCATCAAATTAAGTTTTCGCATATCCTCTTTTTTTTTAAGATAACGCATATAAGGTGCAATTATTGCCCGAAACGTAACATCGGATGAAAAAAAGAAAAAAACATTCCGAAAAAAGCGGCGCTTCCGCCCCTGCATTTGCAGGGATGCAACAAACCGTCCATATATATAACTGTAACATAAACCATTAAAAAAAAACAAAAAAAATACAAAAAAGTATTTTGCTGTCCCGAAATTTAGTACTTTTGCATTTTGAAATTTATATAAAAGATAATTGGATATTAAATAGATTTAAAATGGCAAATCATAAGTCACAATTAAAAAGAATTAGGGAAAACGAGAAGAGAAGATTAGTCAACCGCTACTGGGGTAAAACCATGCGGAACGCCATCAAGAAGATTCGCACCACGCACGATGTGAACGAAGCAAAGAACAACCTGCCGAAAGTGGTTTCTTTGATTGACAAGGTCGCCAAAAAGGGAATCATCCATAAGAACAAAGCCGCCAATCTGAAGTCCGGCCTGATGATCCACATTAACAAAATGGCGTAAGAAGTATTGAATTTTTTCATTGGTTTAAATTGTTTGGAACCGGGTTGCGCTCGCAGTCCGGTTCTTTTTTTGTGCCCTTTTCAGAAGAATAAAAAAAAAGGAGAATCCTACCGGATTCTCCTCTGGAGCGGAAAACGAGACTCGAACTCGCGACCCCGACCTTGGCAAGGTCGTGCTCTACCAACTGAGCTACTTCCGCCTGTTTTTTCTGCCAATGGTGGTACCTCGGGCGGGACTTGAACCCGCAAGGCCAAATGGCCACGGGATTTTAAGTCCCGCGTGTCTACCAATTCCACCACCAAGGCGAATAATCAACTCTCAAATAACATCGGTTAAAACCGAATGCAAAAGTACAACAAATACGAATACAAAACAACTTTTCCCAAAAAAAATTATCATGGCCATTATTTTTTTGTATATCAGAAATTTACATCAAAATAACACATCCATTTACAGGAATGTCTGTCCGTTTGGCACCCGATATTTCGCACAAAACGGCATTTTTTTCCGCATTTTTTGACAAAATGCAAAAAAACAGCAAAAACAGGAAAAAGGTATTTGAAAAAGTTGTACTTTTGCATCCCACCGAAACAAAGAGTTATGGAGGATAAAATTTACTTCAAACAATTTGATATTGAGTTTGTTAAATTGCCTTTAGGGGTAAGCGGATTCACATTGGAGGTGGACAAAAGGTTCTTTGAGAAGCACACCAACGATGAAATTTCGGATGCGGATGTAGACATCCGGCTCCAAATTGAGAAGAAAGAACGCTTCATGCGCTTCGGATTTCATCTGACGGGAAACATCACGCTCACATGCGACATCTGCCTGGAGAAACTTGTTTGTCCGGTGGAGGTGACAGAGACATACACGCTTCGGAGAGCGGAAAATGATGAACCGCCATCGGAAGATGAGCATTTGATCCTCCTTTCACCTGAGGCCTACAGTTACAATGTGGAGCAGCTTGTGTATGAAATGATATACTCAGCAGTGCCGATGCGCAAGGTGCATGAGGATTTTCCCGGGCAACATTGCGACCAACAGATGCTGGATTTGTTGGAAGCGCATCAAAAAAGTAAAGACAATACAACCTGCGACCCGAGATGGGAAGCACTTAAAGATTTGAAATTATAGAGTATTAAACTAGTTTAAAAATAAAAGTTATGCCGAATCCAAAACGTAGACACTCAGCAATGAGAAGAGACAAGAGAAGAACACACGATAAGGCAATCGCTCC
>JAGCFG010000064.1 GCA_017650255.1 Alphaproteobacteria bacterium
AAAAAGTTACAATCAAAAAATAAGCAAGAGCATATTCAAAATTTGAGAAAATCTCTCCAAACACTCTGCCACGCAAACCCTAAAGGCAATCCCAAAGAAGAAATCCAAAACCTACGCCTTTTACAGCTGATATACCGCGAACTCTACCCCTCTGCAAAAAAACTACCGGAAGAACTGCGTTTTGAAAACTTGAGCTACAGAGATTTTGAACCTATCAAAGACACAAGCATCACAGCTCTATCAGAATTGCCAACGACCAAGAAAGATAAACAAAAAGAAAAATTAAGAAAACGCAGAAAAAAAGAAAAATTAGAAGAATTAAGAGAAAAATATAAAGATTCAAAAGAAAAATACGAAGAAATTGAAAAAGAATTCAAAAAATCTGACGAATACAAACCACTTCCCAGTGAAGAAATATCTCCATGTGCCAAAATCATAAGGTCCAATGCCCGAAGACTGGTTAACTCCGAGCATTTTACCCAAATAATCTTACAAAGCACAAGAAAAACTCAAACCCAAAGCAGATAATATAAAAAATCTAAACTTCCGGCACCGAACTTTTTGTTCTCTTTTCTTCAGAAACCGGCGATTCCTGATTTTTCGACGGCATTTCACCCCTCAAAACTGCCTTAATTTCATCTCCGCTCAAAGTTTCATACTCAATCAAAGCTTTAGCCAGTTTTTCCCAGTCTTTTTTCTTGTCTTGCAAAATCTTCAAAGCGCTTTCGTGCGCTTCGGAAACCAAAGCCTTAATCTCAGAATCAATCAGCTTTGCCGTTTCTTCGCTCATATTTTTATTTTGCGTAACCGACTTACCCAAAAAGACTTCTTCGGAATTATCAACATACAAAATCGGACCAAGTTTATCGCTCATTCCCCATTCCGTAACCATCGCCCTTGCCAACTTTGTTGCTGCAGCAATGTCTGATGAGGCACCACTGGTAACCTTGTCATAGCCAAACTTAATTTCTTCTGCCGCACGTCCGCCCATAGTAATAACCAGGCGCGAAAGCATTTTTGCACGCGAATAAGAATATTGATCCTTTTCCGGCAGTTGCTGAACCATTCCCAAAGCCCTTCCTCTAGGAATAATCGTTGCCTTATGGATTGGATCTGTCTCCGGCACATTGAGCGAACAAATAGCATGTCCGGCCTCGTGATAAGCTGTCAGCATTTTCTCTTGTTCATCCATTGCCATAGACTTGCGCTCATTGCCCATCATTACCTTATCTTTGGCCTCATCAAAGTCCTTAGATGTAACTTTGCGCTTGTTCTTTCTCGCCGCCAAAAGTGCAGCCTCATTTACCAAATTTGCTAAATCCGCACCTGAAAACCCAGGAGTTCCTCTTGCAATAACCGCCAAATTAACATCTTTAGCCAAAGGCACTTTCTTGACATGCACTTTCAAAATTTCTTCTCTGCCGCGCAAATCCGGATTGCTTACCACAACCTGCCTGTCAAAACGCCCTGGCCTCAACAACGCCGGATCTAACACATCCGGACGATTCGTTGCCGCAATCAAAATAACATTTTCGTTCTCATCAAAACCATCCATCTCAACAAGCAACTGGTTCAAAGTCTGCTCTCTCTCGTCGTTTCCGCCGCCAAGGCCTGCGCCACGATGACGACCGACTGCATCAATCTCGTCAATAAACAACAAACATGGAGAATTACGTTTTGCCTGTGCAAACATATCGCGAACGCGCGAGGCACCAACACCGACAAACATCTCAACAAAGTCCGAACCAGAGATTGAAAAGAACGGAACATCGGCCTCTCCGGCAACCGCTTTTGCCAAAAGAGTTTTACCTGTTCCCGGAGGACCAACCAACAAAACACCCTTTGGAATTTTGCCACCCAAACGCTGAAATTTTGCCGGCTCTTTCAAAAAGTCTATAACTTCTTCTAACTCTTGTTTTGATTCGTCACAACCGGCAACATCTGCAAATGTAACTTTTTTCATATTTTCAATCAAACGTGCACGCGACTTTCCAAAACTCATAGCTTTGCTGTTACCCGCATTAGCTTGACGCATAAAAAACACCCACACTCCGATTAACAATACCATCGGAAACCACGAAACAAAAACTCCCCAAAACGTATCTGCCGTATTATCAACTGGTCTCGCCTCAACTTTCACTCCGGCCTGTCGCATAGTTTCATAAATAGAGGGATCATAAGGCGCATAAGTATAAAAGCTGCTGCCATTTGTCAGTTTTCCATTAATATCGTGTCCTGCAACAACAACCGATTCCACATCTTTGCTTTCTACCAAATTCATAAAATCGGAAAATGCCATTTGATTATTGCTGAAAGTTCCGCTTTTAGCACCAAAACCGGAAACATTGCTCAAAACCGCCATCACGACAATCGCAACAACCCAGAACAGAACGCTTTTCCATATTTTCATAATTTATTCCCCAAATTGATAACCAACGACAATAATATAGTTTTTTTATTTTACAAACTCAACCGCTTTTTCTCACCAAATACAATTTTAGTTTATAAGGCAATCCGGCCGTGCTTATTTCTGAGTGTTTTTGCACAAATTTTTGCCACTCGATTTTTGAAAGTCCCATGTCTTTTTGCACCTCCGGCACAATCCAAATTCGACTGTTAAATTTTATCAATTCACAACCACCCAAAGTTGCACCACCAAAATCTTTATTACCCAGTTCTTCAACCACACGGCTGACCGAAGAATATTCAGGTGCATAATCTGCATCTGTCGTAATTTTCAACAACTCTGACAGCACGCGATATTTTATCTCCTTATGTATCGAAGCAAAAGTCTCCGGCGAAAAACTCCATGCAACACCATACCAATTTCGGCAATGACTTTTGATAAACTTTTCAACCTGCTCAGCAAAATATTCCCTTGCTCCGTTCAAAGCAGCTGCCGCCGAGGCAATTTTTTGTGCACTCAAACCCAATTCTTTTTCCAAATTTGGCAACATCTTTCGCACACGCACACGTAAAAAATCATCACATTGGTTAGATGCATCTTCGCACCATACTATCTTTTTCTCTGTTAAAAATTTGCGTAACTCATCCGGCGAAAACTTCAGCAACGGTCGAACAATTGTCACATTTTCACGCATTATCACCTCACTCATTGCCGCCAACCCTTCAAGCCCGCTTCCTCGTTGCAATCTCATCAAAAACGTCTCAGCTTGGTCGCGCAAATGATGCGCCGTCATCAGAACATTATACCCGTTTTCCCTGCACCAATCAAACATCAACGAATATCTTGCCTGTCTAGCCTTGCTTTCAATACCATTGGTCAATTTTTCATGTTGCCAATGCAAAACTTCGTGCTTAATTCTATTTTTTTTCGACAAAGCTGCGACATATTCCGTTTCTTCATCAGCCTCTTTTCGCAAATGATGATTTACTGTCAGTGCACACAATTCTCCGCCGTGCTTTTTTACATAATTATTCAACAAAAACAACAAAGCAAGCGAGTCCGCACCGCCGGACACCGCCGCAACAATTTTTTTAAGGTTCAAATTATATCTTGCCGAAATTCGATTAAGTTCACAATCAAAAGATTGCTGTAAATCAACCATCATTTACAACCCAACTTCTTTGCTTCCGCAGTAGCCTTATCTTTTATATTTTTTTCTGCTTTAGGAAATTCTTTTGACAAACTCATAAAAGCTGCACATGCCTCCTTATTTTTATTAAGCATTTGCATAGACATACCCAATTTTAATAAACTGTCAGGAGCCTTTGTTCCGCTATGATATTGCTGATATCCTTTTGCAAAAGCAACTGCAGACTTTTCATATTGTTTACGTCCATAATAGGTTTCGCCTAACCAATATTGAGCATTTCCTGCCAACTTATCATCGGGAAACCTGTTCAAAACCTTATTAAATTTTTTCTCAGCCTCTTCATATTGTTGTGCTCGCAAAGCTTCTAACCCCGACTGATAGATTTCCGGAGCAGTGTCACCGTTTGCCGGCTTTAAATCATCATTACTAATACTACCTCCGACAATCGACATAGGTGCATCAACAGCCACCGGTGCTGCAAACTTTGGAGCATTGTCAGCAACAAAATTATCATTATTAACGTCAACCTTTTTTCCTTCCAAAAGGCTCATTCTTACATCAAGATCCTTATTTATAAGGTTAATTTTTTCTTCCAGCTGTTTTATCTTGTATTCAAGTTCATCAAAACGGCCGGAAACACTGCGCACCTGCTCATCCAAGCGCGTCAGCTGAGCTGCAGAACTTCCGTCCTCATTATTATACATTTTGCGTTGCAAAACTTTTATATCTTCACGCATATCATCCAAGTCTTGTTGCAAAGAAAAAACATCTTGCGCCTTAGCGCTCAAAGCAACAAACAACGCACCGAACACAAACAAAAAAACAATTTTCTTCATAATTCAAGTCCCCTATTTTTTTTATTAAAGATATGGTAAAATTCTAAATATCTCAAGCAAAAAAGCAACTATCTGTTATTTGTTTATAA
>JAGCFG010000065.1 GCA_017650255.1 Alphaproteobacteria bacterium
CAAATAATCATCAGCACCAGCTTCCAACCCGTTTATTCTGTCACCAACTTCCCCCATCGCTGTCAACAAAATAACCGGCACATTGTCCTCTACACGCAGTTTTTGTAAAAACTCCAAACCAGACTCTTCCGGCATCATAACATCGAGAACCAACAAATCAAATTTGTATCGAGCCAACATCTCACGCGCTTCTGCAGCACACTTTGCAGCAGAAACAAGAAAAGCATTCTCTCTCAAAAATCTAACCAAGAGAGAACGCAATCTTGTATCATCATCAATGACTAGAATATGTGATTTTTCTTCGGTCACACAACACTCCCGAACTTATTACTTTTTACCTTTTTTAGCTGTTGCCGGCTTCTTTTTTGCCTTTTTAACAACAGTTTTTTTCACCGGAGCTTCAGGAGTTTTAGGCTCATTCTGATTAGCTGCTTTAGGTGCTGTAACTTTCTGTGCAACAACATCTTTTACCTTAACAGCAATTTTTTTAACTTCCTGCTCAACCGCCTTAACTGGATTTTTCTTATTATTTTCAACTGTATAGATATAGTCTAAACATTTCTCAAAATATTGATATCCAGTAACAAAAGTTAAAATTCCGGCAACCCAAAGCAAAATCTCGCCAACAACACCAACCGGCTGGCCGATAAAATATAAATGTTTAAGCAAAATCATTGAGATAGCTGTCATTTGAAAACCGGTTTTCCATTTTGCCAAGCGTGTAACCGGCATACCAACCCTAAACTCAGCCAAAAACTCACGCAATCCAGAAACCAAAACTTCTCTGCACATAATGATAATAACTGGGATATAAGTAATCGGATTAACCATATGGTTTGCAACAATAATCAACAGAGCAGAAACAACCAACAGCTTGTCCGCAATTGGGTCAAGCAAACGTCCTAAAACCGAATTTTGGTTACGCGAACGGGCAAAATAGCCATCCAGATAATCCGTAATAGAAGCCAAAACAAAGAGCACACCTGCAAAAATAGACCACAATGCAGAATGTATATATATAGCCAAGAAAATTACCGGTATTACGACAATTCTTGATATGGTTAGCAAATTTGGAAGATTATACATAATTAACACCTATAATAAAAAAGTTTAAACTCTGCACTAATCATATTGCATAAATTTTATTTGTGAAAGTAATTAAATATCTTTTCCGCTGTTTTTTTACTTATACCCGATACTTTTTGCAAATCTGACACCCCTGCTTGAGCAACAACCTCTGCAGAACCGAAATGGTTCAACAATTTTTTCTTTCTGTCCGCCCCAATTCCCTCAATCTCATCCAGCTTAGAAACAAACATTGATTTTGCTCTCTTTTTTCTGTGTGTTCCAATTGCAAATCTATGCGCCTCATCACGAATATTTTGCATATAAAAAGCCAAAGGCGACTGAAACGGCAACTCAAAACTTTCTCTTCCCATCTGATGATAAAACTCTTTTCCCGCATTTCTCTCAGGCCCTTTTGAGATTGCAATAATCGCAATTCCTCTCAAGTCATAATCTTTCAAACACTCATGCACTGCGTGCAACTGCCCCAGACCGCCGTCAAGCAATATAACATCAGGTCTGTTCTCCTCCGTCATTTTATCAAATCTTCTGGTCAAAACTTCTTTCATCATCGCAAAATCATCATTGGTAATTTCCGAATTTTTGATATTAAAAGTCCTATATGCCTTTTTATCAAACCCCTCGGGAGTTGCCACAATCATTGCCCCCACGGCATAACTACCTTGAATATGCGAATTATCATAAACTTCAATTCTCTTTGGCAAACTTGGCAACAAAAATACTTTTTGCATATTTTCCAAATTTTTCAAAATAGAAGTTTCCAGAGCTGCTTTTCTTTCCAAAGCCTCCTTAGCATTATTAAGCACACCTTGAATAATTTTTGCCTTGTTGCCTTTTTGATAAACGTTAATTTTTACCCCGAATGCCTCTTGTAAAAAGTCATTATTATCGGGATATTGCGAAACCACAATCTCTTCCGGCAATTGATGATTGGCGTAAAAATTACTCAAAAAGGCCTCCAAAACCTCTGCTTCTTCTGCCCCCTCGCTCTGTTTTGGAAAAAAAACCATATTACCGCAGTTCTGTCCGGCTCTTATAATAAAAAGTTGAATACAATAGAGATTATTCTCGGTATAAATTGCCACAAAATCTGCCGATTTAATATTTGCATACTCAACATTTTTCCCCTGTTGGACACTACTCAAAGCCCTGATTCTGTCGCGAAAAACCATCGCCGTTTCAAAGTCACAAGCATCACTCGCCTTTTGCATTTTTTCCGACATCTCCTGTTGCATTTTGGTGCTTTTTCCCTCCAAAAAAGCAACAGCATCATCAACCAACTTGTGATAATCCTCTTTGCTGATTTTTCCGACACACGGCGCCGAACACCTTTTAATTTGATACATCAAACAAGGTCTATCCCGATTCTTAAAATTGCTGTCACTGCACGAGCGGAGCAAAAAAGCTTTTTGCAACAAATCAAGCGTATTATTAAGTGCCAGCACATTGGCAAACGGCCCAAAATATTTATATCCGCTTTTCTTTACCCCGCGATATTTGCGCAAGACCGGAAAATCTTCCTTCATATTCATACTCAAATAAGGAAAAGTTTTATCGTCTTTCAGCAAAATATTATATTTCGGCGCCAGTTTTTTAATCAGCTCATTTTCAAGCAACAAGGCTTTTGCCTCATTTTCGACCACCACAAATTCCATGCGCCTAATCTGCGCCACCATTCTTTGCAACCGCGCCGGAAGTTTGTTGATATGCGAATATGCGACAATCCTTTTTTTAATATTTTTTGCTTTGCCGACATAAAGCACCTTTTCTTGGACATCCAACATACGATAAACGCCGGGCTTTTCCGGAGCAATTTTAATATTTTTCTCCAAAATTTCCAAGCCGCGCTTTATGTCAAAACTTTTTTCCATTAAAAGATCAAAAACTCAAAAAATATTGTTGCACAAACCAACGTAACCAACAAATTTATGCTGTTGGTAATAAACTGTTTGAAAGTCTCAGGCCAATCCACAATGGTGCTGAAACTCTTTTGCACCCTATTAAACAGAAAAGTGTAAACAAAAGCAATCGCTACAGCAACCGCGTATATCTTAAAATCAAAGAAAAAGGCATATATAGTCTCTGCATTATAATAATAAGACAAATATGCTCCGCCACCCAATCCAATCAAAAACATCGGGTTAATAAACATACCGCTTGTAAACAAACTCAAAATTCCTTTTAACATTTTCAGCTCCTTTTTTTAATCTCGTTAATAATCATATCCGAAACCTCTTTTACAAGGCTTTCATCACAACCTGCAACCCAAACCCTGATTTTCGGTTCGGTACCCGAAGGATGCAAAACCACTCTCCCGATACCACGCATTTTATCCTCGGCCTCGGCAACAACCTTTTTTACATCCTCACAATTTGCAATTTCCTTAACTTTTTCTCTTGTTTCTACCGGCAAACTTACAAAAACGCACGGATCAAATTCAAAAAGCGGAAAAATCTCGCTTACCTTTCTGCCGTCATCTTTCAATGCCATACAAAACAGCAAAGCATTAACCATACCGTCGCCGCTTTTGCAGCAATCACTCCAAACAATATGCCCCGATTCTTCTCCGCCAAGACCGCAACCGACCTCTTGCATTTTTGCCACAATCGCGCGCTCTCCGACTTTTGTGCTATAATACTCCAGCCCCATATTTTTTATATAGCGCTCCATAGCCGTGTTTGAAAGAACTGTCGATACAACCGCATTTCCTCTATATTTGCCAATTTTTTGCAAATATTTTACCATAAAAGTCATCAGTTGCTCGGCAGGAATTTTGCGTCCCAAATCATCACACACAAGCAACCTGTCGCCATCTCCGTCAACGGCAATTCCAAGCTGTGCTTTGGCATTTTTTACTGTTTCAAACATCATTTCCGGATGCTGAGACCCGCAATTTTCATTTATATTATACCCATTCGGCTCATTTCCAAGACAAATCACTCCTGCACCCAAATCCATAAACACCTGAGGCATAATTTTTGCAAAAGAACCATTGGCACAATCCAAAACCACTCGCAAACCGGACAAAGGGCGGTCTTCAGCAGCAAACTGTTTTGCCTTTTGCAAATACATTACCAAACCTTCTTGGCAATCAACAATTTTACCCAACTTTTCTGAGCTCAAAACAAAATCAGCCTTTGCCACCATATCTTCGAGTTTTGCCGTAACCTCATCGGCAAACTTGTCACCATTCGCACCAATCAATTTGATGCCATTATCAAAATATGGATTATGCGACGCGGTAATCATCACCGCCATATCGACATCCAAATCTTCAACAATACAAGTCAACGCCGGTGTTGGCAAAACACCCAACAATAAAACATCAATCCCTGCCGACAAAAAACCCGCCGTCAAAGCCGATTGCAACATCTCCCCAGAAACTCTCGTATCTCTCGCAATAGCAACTTTTTTATAATTTTTGCAAACCTCCAAACCGCAGGCAGTGCCGAGTTTTGTTGCAAAATCCGCAGTCATCGGATATTGGTTTGCAACACCGCGCACTCCATCTGTTCCAAAAAGTTTATTTGCCATTTTATTACCTCCCTTTGCACCTACTATATAAACATTTGCAAAAAATATCAATAGCATAAAAAAACCGCTTGGAGTTTCCTCCAAACGGCAATTAAATTTTCTGGAACAAGCGCCTGACAACATAAACAATAGCTGAGAACAGCAACAAAGACAGAAGCGACAGCAGCACTACCAACCATTTTGACAGTGAAAAACATTCCGCCCAAAATGAAATGGCACAATAACCCGCCAACACTACCAAAACAGCAAAAATAATCCAAAATACTACTCTTTCCCAAACATATTTCGGACCTTTTGCTTCATCTGCTTCAAACCAGCAAATTCCGGCAAAAACACCGCTCCAAATAAAACCAAATATAAGATTCCACCACATAACATTATTTTTTAAAATACAACGCAATGTAATAGAATAGCAGGACAGCAGAACCGATAATACCGATTACTACCTGCATGAGATAAACCCATACAACGGCAACCAGCGCCATAATGAAAGAAAGACCGACAGCGACCATAATTCCATAGGACACTGTCCCTAACTTGGCAAAATAAACACCGGCATTCACCAATGCCACAACTGCAACTATTGCCGCAATCGTCAACAAGGCATAACAGGCAATTTTTGCCGCTTTACTCCGAGGTTTTATAACCCACGGCATTGTGTCAAGGCTCTCATTACAAGCCAGAACTCTCACTGCTGCATAAACAGCCAAAACTGCGTAGGGCGCAAAAAGCAAACCCCACAATAATTTTACACTTTCCATACAATTTTATTTAATTTGTGAATAATTTCTATTTTTCAAAAACTATATACTACTTATGGCTAAAATTTGCAAGCTTTTAAAATCTCAATAAAAAAACCGCTGCTTCAAAATCATTACCCTTAGGGTAACAATTCATCTGCAACGGTAAAAATTCGCATTACTTAAACATAGATTTGACCTTTTGTTCAAAAAAGGTTGTCAGCAGAATAAAAACTCCTGCCGAAACAATCTTTGCCCAATCAGGCCAAGGAAGCGGCAGCAAAATCCATATGGCGACACCATATGCCACCAACAGCAACAAAACTGCCAGCACAACGCAAACATTCGTGCCATCAAGACTAAAAGCCTCTGACAGCTGAAAGTCCGAGGCACCGCCGGCAACGCCGGACAAGGCCCCCGCCAGAAATGTGGCGAAAGCCCATAACAAAATTTTTAATAAAAGCATAATTGTGTTTATTTTGGGGGTTATTACTGATTTCTTTTTCTAAATTGTTGTTTCTTTTTATAAAGCCACAACTTTTGAAAATACACATTTGCAGTATGGAAAATTCCCACAGACAGAACCACAAAAACAATTGGCAAGATAGAATTATCTTCTTGCGCAGAATTCGGCAGGCAGAGCTGCATCAGCATTACGGCAAAATATGCCCAACTGCAAACTACAATCCCCAAAACCAGCCAATACATATTTATCGGTCTGATCTTTCTTTTACAAATGGCGAACAGAACACCACCGGCCACCATGACAACAAACCACAGCAACCAAAATAAAATAATCGCTAACATATCTATAATTTTTTTTATACTAATTTAATTCAGTATCACCTATAGCACAAAAATAGACAAAAATCAAGCGAAAAAATTTACACAACAAAAACCCGCTGCTTCAAAATCATCACCATATGGCAACAACTTATCAGCAACGGTCTTTTGTTTACTTCTTCTTAGGGGACTTAGGAGACCACCCAAGTTTTCTCCTAGCTCTTCTCAGCAGGAATCTTTGAGTGGCTATCACCACAAAGAGCCACCATGCAAAGGAAAAGATGAAATAAATCACCCCGGCTACTCCAAGGTATTCATACCATCCTCCTTCAGTGAGCGGGATAGTTACCAGCGGTTCTGCAAAATCACAAACCGCATATATCCCTACAACCTCGAGGATTGCAAAAGGAATAAGCCAAAAACCACCCCTAATTTTCCTCGCACAAAGTCCCATTAATACAGCAATTGCCGTACCGACTGCAAACCACAGCAGCCACAATAATCACATGCTTTTCATTTTTTTTATTTTTTGTGAATAAATAATTCTTTTTGGATTC
>JAGCFG010000066.1 GCA_017650255.1 Alphaproteobacteria bacterium
AAACCACAGATAAAATCCGCTCCAAACACCGCCTCTGGCCTGACCGCACGAATTTTTTTGCACAAATTTATCACATCTTCACGGCTGTGCCTGCGCCCCATGCGCTTTAAGATTAAATTATCTCCCGACTGCACCGAAAAATGAAAATTTGGCAGCATATTTTTATATTGCCCGACCATCGCCACAAAATCATCATCAATCGCCGCCGGATCAAGCGAACCAAACTGCAACGACGGCAAATCGGGAAATGTTTGCAAAATTTTTTTCACCAAGCCGTTGAACGACGGTTTATAAGAACAAACATCAACTCCGGTTAAGCAAATTTCCTCAAACCCCTGTTTCAAGAGCGTATCAATTTGTTGCAAAACCTGCTCCTCCGGCACCGAGCGGTTATGCCCGCGCGCAAAAGGCACAATGCAATATGTACATCTGTGGTCACACCCCTGCTGAACCTGCACAAAAGCCCTCTGCCGACCTTCAAAACCCATAATGATATAATGGTCATAATCATCATATTTCATAATATCGCCGACAATGGTTTTTTCTGCCACCTCGTCTGTCAAATATTTTTCAATCAGATTTTTTTCTTTATTTCCCAACACCAAATCAACTTCCGGCATGGCACTAAAAACTTTTGCATTGACCTGCGCCGCACAACCGGTAACCACAATTTTTGCTTTTGGGTTCTCCTGACGCAGTTTACGCAACATCTGCCGGCATTGTCTTTCTGCCTCTTTTGTCACCGCGCAGCTATTCACAATTATCAAATCATCAACATCGGCAAATTTTTCTTTCAAAATCTCCGACTCATAACTGTTAATCCTGCAACCGAAAGTAATAACCTGCGCCATTTTTCTCACTCAAGCATTATATTTCAAACCCCAATCGCTATACCGCGCAGGATCTTCACCCCAATTTTCTCTGACTTTTACAAACAAAAACAAATGCACCCTGCACTCTAGCAAATCCTCCAGCTCTTTACGCGCTTTTTCGCCGATTTTCTTAATCATCTGACCGCCTTGTCCGATAATAATTTTTTTCTGCCCTTCTCTTTCGACATAAATTGTCATCTCAGCTTTTACCGAACCGTCATCACGCCTCTCCCACAACTCCGGCTCAACCGTCAATGCATAAGGAATTTCTTGTTGCAGCATCAAAAACAGTTTTTCTCTCACCACTTCCGCCGCCAACAATTTCAAAGGCATATCCGACATTTGCTCCTCGGGATAATACCACGGAGAAACCGGCAGGTTGTCCGCCAAATACTGATAAAAAACATCCATATTTTCGCCCGTTGTTGCCGAAACCATAAAAGTCTCGGAAAAATTCCCGTATTCATTGAGTTCGGCCGATAAAGGCAACAATTTGTTTTTTGCCACCATATCAATTTTGTTCAAAACCAAAACAGCTTTTACTGATTGCTTATTCAGTTCATCTATAATAGCTCTTGTCTCGGGGGCAAAACCACGTTTTGCATCAACCACCAAAACTAAAATATCACCATCTTTTGCCCCGCCCCAAGCCGAAGCCACCATCGACCTGTCAAGCCTGCGCTTGGGCTTAAATATCCCCGGCGTGTCCTGAAAAATTATCTGCGTATTTTGATATATGCCAATCCCTTTGATTGTAGTGCGTGTTGTTTGCGCCTTTGGACTGACAATCGAAACCTTTGAGCCGACAAAATCATTGGTAATCGTCGATTTTCCCGCATTCGGCGCCCCGATTAAAGTTACAAAACCACAACGCATCGGCAAATTGGTGCTATTTTCTTCCATATTTTTATTCCAATTCTTTCAACAACTTTTTTGCCGCATCTTGCTCGGCAGCTTTTTTATTATGCCCCTCACCAATTGCAAAACCATGTCCCGTAATACTCACCTTGATAAAAAACTTCGGGTCATGTTCTTTTCCTTCGCGCCTAATCTCCTCATAAACCGGCATATTCCACACAAAATGGTGCGCCAACTCCTGCAATGATGTTTTGGCATCTTTCGGCGGTTTTGAATATTTGTGAACCAACTCTTCCCAATGATTTTGCACAAACGCAATCGCTTTTTCGCTGCCTGCATCCAAATACATTGCCCCGATAACCGCCTCTGCTACATCGCACAAAACATTATCGTTTTTTTCAACATCAACACCTTCTGCATGAACAAAACGATCAATATTCAGCTTCAAAGCAACCTCAGCCACACTTTCTTTGCAAACCAGCGCAACAAACCTTTGCGACAAATTGCCTTCCGGCTCATTGGGAAACATTTTATAGAGCATCTCAGCAACTGCCACACCCAAAACTCTGTCTCCCAAAAACTCTAATCTTTCATAATTATTGGCAGTCGCATGCGCAACACTGCCATGGGTCAAGGCATGTTCCAACAGCTTGCGATTATTAAATTTATAACCTAATATTTCTTCCAACTTATCCATTTTATCACGCTATCTTGTTGAACAATCTTCTCCATCTGATTTTTTTACCCCAAGTCCACGGCATATACCACGCCCCCTCTTGCGGGTCATACGAAAAGAACAAAAATCTCGCTTTGCCAACCAAATTTTCAAACGGCACAAACCCAACGTTAATCCTACTGTCATCGGATCTGTCTCTGTTATCCCCCATCACAAAATAGTGTCCATCGGGCACTTCAACCTCATTAAAATTATCTTCTTTTTCCTCATCAGAAACCTCTAAAATTTTGTGCTTCACGCCATTTGGCAAAGTTTCAACATATTGATGAAATCTCTCGGCATATCCGAAATTGTTGCGAATTAAAAAGTCTTCCAAATCAACACGTTCAAGCTGTTTTCCGTTTACAAACAGTCTTCCTTCCTCAAGCCTGATTTTGTCACCCGGCACACCGATAATACGTTTAATAAAATCAGTACGATTATCTTGAGGATACTTGAACACCACAACATCTCCGACCTTTGGCTCATCTTTCCAAATTCTGCCCGAAAAAGGAGGAAAACTAAAAGGAAAAGAGTGTCTTGAATAGCCATATGTATATTTTGAAACAAATAAAAAATCTCCCACATACAGATTAGGATACATAGATCCCGACGGAATCTTAAACGGCTCAAAGAAAAAACTTCTGATAACAACCGCGATAACAATCGCATAAAAAACCGTTTTTAATGTCTCTGTCCAACTTTCTTTTTCTTCCATAATTTTCCTCTCAGTCTTCGATAACAACAAAAGCTTGCGCCCAAGGATAATCATCGGACAAGCTTACCCAAAATTTTTCAGCCCCAATCGTATTAGCAATATCAGCTGTTTTACCTTTTAGCTCAATATAGGGCTGACCATTTTCTTTATGCAAAACTTCAATCTCGCACCACGAAACTCCCTTAGCAATTCCTGTTCCAAAAGCCTTGCTCAAAGCCTCTTTTGCCGCAAATTTTTTTGACAGCACTTCGGCATCTCTCTTCGTCTTGCACACAAGTTCTTTCTTCTCTCTCTCTGAAAAATATTTATCAACAAAATGCTTACCATATTTGCCATAAACCTTTTCTATGCGCTCAATATTGCAAATATCGCAACCTATCCCCAATATCATATCTTTGCCTCGCCTTTTTTCTTCTTCAATCCCATTAGCGCTCTTTTGGTAATATAATATGTAAGCGCCCAAACAACGATATAATAAGGAATACATCCAACCATCATCGGCCAAATTACCGGCCAAACATCAGCCACAAAATCACTGAAATCAAAACTCATCAACGCATACATACCTTTTTCAAAAACATCCAAAAAAGAAAAATCTATCGCTCCGTCCTCACCCAAAAACCACCGCCCGGTATAATAAACCGAAACCCATATAATCGGGAAAGTCCATGGATTTCCCATTGCCGTTCCCAACGCACTTGCCAAAATATTTCCCCCGCACAAAAAAGCGGTAATTGCGGCCAACACAAAATGCAACCCCACAAAAGGAGTAAAAGATATTGCCGAACCACAGGCAACACCTGCCGCCAAAGAATATGGCGAACTTCCCATACGGCTCAGCCTCAGCAACAAATAACGCATATATTTTTTCCATCCGATAGACGGCCAAAACCATGTTTTTACTTTGTGCCAAAATGACAATTTTTCTCTTCTCTTAAACATCACTATTCCCTAATTTGCACGCGCCACATAGCTGACAACTTTACAGTTTTTCAACGCCGCAATAATGTCGTTCAGCTGTTGCACGTTCTTTACATCAACATCAATCATAATTTCAAAGTAGCTGACAGTTCTGTAGACAATATTAAGATTAGAAATATTAGTGTCATGGCGAGCCAATATATTAGATATCTCGCCCAAACTTCCCGGCTCGTTTGAGAGCATAACTTTCAAACGTCCGGTATGCGTTTCATTATTTTCTTGTTTTCCCCAAGAAATACTGAGCCAACGCTCAGGCTCATCGGCAAATTTTTCCAAAGCTTTGCAGTCAACCGTATGCACTGCAACACCCTTTCCGGTTGTAACAATACCCACAATCCTATCACCCGGCAACGGATGGCAACAACCGGCAAAATGCATAGCCATCCCCGGCACCAAGCCCTCAATCGGCAATGCATTTGCATCTTTCTTTTTACCTTTTTTGAATGTCGGTGCCTTAATTGCTTTTACAACCTTATCCAGTTTAGACTGCTTATAAGCCGGATATACCGCTTTCATAACATCCCAACCGGTAACCAAACCTTCTCCGACTTTTGCATACAAATCGTTTATTGATTCGGCTTCAAAAGATGCCAAAACATTCACCAAAGATTTTTCCGAAAAATCCAAATTTTCACTCTTGAATAATTTTTCCAAAATCTCCTGTCCGAGTACAATAAACTGGTCACGCTTATTTGCTCTGACATACCTTCTTATGGCGGCTTTAGCCTTGCCCGTAACAACAAAACGTTCCCACTCCGTCGACGGATGCTGAGCTTTAGAGGTCAAAATCTCAACCTGATCACCATTCTGCAAAGTCGTTCTCAAAGGTCTTATTTCACCATTAATCTTTGCTCCCACACAAGTATTGCCTACCGTCGAGTGAACCGCATAAGCAAAATCTACCGGCGTAGAATTTATCGGCAAGCCGATTAAATCGCCTTTCGGGGTAAAACAGAAAACTTGGTCATTATACATCTCAAGCTTGGTATTTTCCAAAAACTCTTCCGGATTAGATGCCTGATCCAAAATTTCCAAAAGTTCTCTAATCCATCTAAAGTTTTTGCCCTCAGCTTTTTGCCCCTGTTTATAAGCCCAGTGAGCCGCCACACCTTTTTCGGCAATTTCATGCATTTCAAAAGTGCAGATTTGTATTTCAATACGAGTATTTTCCGGTCCGATAACACCTGTATGAATAGACTGATATCCATTTGGTTTCGGTGTCGAAATATAGTCCTTAAAACGCCGCGGCACCATATGATATTTGCTGTGAACAATACCCAAAGCCTGATAACAGGTTGCAATATCTTCAACGCAAATTCTAAAAGCCATAATATCAGACAATTGCTCAAAAGAAGCATTTTTTTGCTGCATTTTGCGCCAAATTGAATAAGGGGTTTTTTCTCTGCCCGTAACCACACATTTAACCCCGTTTTCGTTCATATCGCTTTTCAGGGTTTCGATAATTTTTGGGACAATATTGCTGCCTTGTTCACGCAAAAAGTTCAAACGCGCCACAATAGAGTCATGAGCGTCTTTATAAAGCTCTCTAAAAGCAAGCTCTTCCAACTCGCTCTTAACCTCTTGCATACCAATTCTTTCAGCAAGCGGAGCATATATATCCAAAGTTTCTCTGGCAATGCGCGACCTTTTTTCCGGTTTCAAAAAATTGAGTGTGCGCATATTATGCAGTCTATCAGCAAGCTTTATCAGCAAAACCCTAATATCCTCGGACATTGCCAACAACAACTTACGAAAATTTTCCGCCTGTTTGATATCGGTGGATTTTTGCTCAATCATTGCCAACTTTGTCAACCCATCAACCAAAGCGGCAACTTGGTCACCGAAAAGCTGACGAATTTCTTCCATTGTGGTATCAGTGTCTTCTATCGTATCATGCAAAAGACCGGCAATAACTGAATTGCAATCAAGCTTAAACTTGGTCAAAATACCCGCTACCTCGACCGGATGCGAATAATATGGATCACCGGATGCCCTAAGCTGAGCGCCATGTTTTTTCATTGCAAAAACATAGGCACGATTGAGCGCATCCTCATCAGCATCAGGATCATATGACTTAACCAAATCTACAAGCTCATATTGACGCAACATGTTCTTATCTATTCTTCATCAAAACCGTCATCACCAAAATCTGCATCTGCTTCGTCGGACAAATCAAACTCATCGTCATCCAAAACATCATCATCGAGAGCAGCATCATCATCGACCGAAGAATCAAAATCTACATCATCTTCATCAGGACCATGCACTTGCATATTATCCGATACTTCAGTATCAAGCAACAAACCTGAAAATTGTTCATCAAGCTCTGCCAATTCTTTTTCTGCGGCAACAATTTCCATCTCTTCTTCTTCGGGCTCCTCAACTTCAACATATTTTTGCAAGCCCATAACCAAAGACTTTTGCAACTCTTCAATGCTGACTCTTTCCTCAGCAATTTCGCGCAAAGCAACAACCGGATTTTTATCATTATCTCTTGCCACCATAATCGGCGCACCGGTAGAAATATCCTTGGCTCTTTGTGTAGAAACCATCACCAATTCATAACGATTGGGAACTTTATCAATACAATCTTCAACAGTAACTCTAGCCATTTTTTTTCCTTTTTCTAAAAAAATTAAACAAATCGCGGACAATATATTTCAACTTTTATTTTTTATCAAGAAAAAAGCCACATTTTTTCTGATAACATATTGTTTTTACTGCATAAAAATTTTCTGTCCGACGATTCGCATATTGCTGTCATGCAAAACATTGCGTATCAAAGCAGAATTTTTCTTAACCTCCCACATATCCTCAATCGGGGCATCAAACCTCTCGACTGTTCCCTGCATTGTTTGCGCAATCAGCGGTCCATATTTATAATCCATACCTCTCAATGCATCAACCAACACATTTTTTCTAAACAATTTCAAAACTAAAAGTTCCTCGTGGTTCATATTCAGCAATCTATAGGCCTTAATTGTTTTATCACATGTATAAGCCCACTCTTCTTCATTAAACCCCTGTTTAGAAATTATCGACCTAAATTCTCGATCAAGTCCTGCCAAACGAACCTTTTGCACCAATCTGGCGCAGGGAACAACCAAATCTTTCAAATGCGGCACCCCTGGACCTTTTCCGTTTGCTTTCTCCCAGCTGTCAAGCAAAAAACCAGTTTCAGCAATTTTTGCCTGATCAAAAATATCCGTAGCAAATCCCTGCAAATCAACCAGTGTTGCAACCACAGCCTTAATATCCGGCGTTGTCAAAGGCGAATTTTTATCAGGCTGAATTGTCCTCAAATTTTTCTCTACTGGCGATTTAATCTTTGCCCCCGGCGCAAAATTTTCCGGTTTCAATATTTTTGCCATTGCATCATATTTTTCCGGTTCATATTTGTTGTCCGGCTCCGGCAATGTTTGCACCAAAACATACTCTTGCGGTGTCTGCGTCCAAAGCTCCGGCATCAGCAAAAAATAAAAAGCCGGCGACATCATTTCTAAATCTTCAATATCCTGAAATTGCGGCGCAATCCTGCTTGGAAACTTGTTTTTTGTCTCTTTAATCCCCGGCATATTGAGTATTTTTTCCGGAATCCCCGGCACCGTATGCAAATACGGACCTATATATTCGTACGTAGACTTCGGCATAGATAAAATCATTTCATAAAGCTCGTCCTCGCCCTCCCACTTCAGACGTCTTTGCCTTGTTCCATAAGATTTTATTGTCTGCGCAAATTCCTTATCAAAAACCGGACCTATTGCCCAATAATAGCGAAACTTGCGATCAAAAACCGGCTTTGGATAAAATTGCTTGCGCAACTCTTCTATTGGCGGCAATTCTTCATCCAAATCAACCTTAAACAAATGCGCATAATCCGAAGGCGCTATCGCCGATGCCGATTCGCACAAGAAA
>JAGCFG010000067.1 GCA_017650255.1 Alphaproteobacteria bacterium
AATTTTTTTATTTATACTAATTCAATTCAGTATCACCTATAACACAAAAATAGACAAAAATCAATCATTTTTTTGACAACTACAAAAAACAAATGACCGCCTCAATAGAGACGGCCATTTTTATACAATTAGGAAAAGCCCTATTCTGCAGACTCAGTTTCAGCTTCTTCTTGAGGTTGAGCCTCAATTTGAGCTTGTTGAGCCTCTTCACGCAAGGCAAGAATTTCCTTGTCGTTTTGAGCTGCAACACGTTTCAACGAGCGCAAAACAGTTCCTGTTCCTGCCGGAATCAAACGACCGACAATAACATTTTCCTTCAAACCTGTCAGTTTGTCGACTTTTCCTTCGACGGCAGCCTCGGTCAATACGCGAGTCGTCTCTTGGAAGGACGCGGCCGAAATAAAGGATTTTGTCTGCAGAGATGCTTTGGTAATACCGAGCAAAATCGGATCAGCCTCAGCCGGAACACCTCCCTCTGCAACTGTTTTTGCATTTTCTGCCTCAAACACATCGCGGTCAACTTGTTCGCCGACAAGGAAAGTCGTATCATTAGGAACTCTAACTTCAACTTTGCGCAACATCTGCGAAACAATAACCTCAATATGCTTATCGTTAATCTTAACGCCTTGCAGACGATATACATCTTGCACTTCTTTAACCAGATATTCTGCCAGTTTTTCAACACCCAAAACGCGCAAAATATCATGAGGTGCAGGAGTTCCATCAACCAACATATCGCCTTTCTTGACGACATCGCCTTCCTGAACAGACAAGTGGCGTCCCTTCGGAATTAAATATTCAACCGGCTCACCCTTCTGCGGAACAACCATAATGCGTTGTTTTGCTTTATAGTCTTTGCCAAACTCAACAACACCGTCAATATCGGATATAATGGATTGATCCTTCGGGTGACGAGCTTCAAACAACTCGGCAACACGCGGCAAACCACCGGTAATATCTTTTGTCTTAGAGCTTTCTCTCGGAATTCTCGCAACAACGTCACCAACCTTAACCTCGGCTCCGTTTTCAACCGAAATAATTGCACCGACAGACAGATAATAGCGAACATCTTTACCATTATCAAATGTAACCGGTTTGCCTTTTGCATCTTTGAGAACAATACTCGGCTTCAAGCTTGCAGAGTTTGTTCCGGTGTGCCAATCAATAACCACATTATCAACAACACCGGTTGTCTCATCGACACGCTCTTCCAAAGAAACATTGGCAATCAAGTCAACCCATTCAACTTTACCGGCTTTTTCAGTAATTACCGGAACAGTAAACGGATCCCACTCGGCAACCTTTTGTCCTTTTTTAACTTTGGCACCTTCTTTAACCAAAATTCTGGTACCATAAGGAACTTTGTGACGAGATTTTTCACGACCTTGAGCATCAACAATAACAACCTCGCAGTTGCGTGCCAAAACAATTTCTACGCCTTCTGCATTGGTAATGGTATGTCCGTTTTCAAGCTTCAATTCGCCGGCAAAAGGAACCTCAATGGTAGATTGCTCGGCCGACTTAGAAGCCGCACCACCAATGTGGAAGGTTCTCATGGTCAACTGTGTACCAGGCTCACCGATTGATTGTGCAGCAATAACACCGACAGCCTCACCGATATTAACCGGAGTACCTCTGGCCAAATCACGACCATAGCAAGCTGCACAAATACCGTTTTTGCACTCGCAAGTCAAAACAGATCTTATCTTAGCTTGTTCAACACCGGCTTTTTCAACCAAGTCAACATCGTTCTCATCAATAAGTTTGCCTTTCTTGACCAAAACAGCACCTGTTTCCGGATGAACAATATCGTCCAAAATCGTACGGCCCAAAATGCGTTCACCGATAGAAACAATAACATTACCGCCCTCAACAACCGGACGAACAATAATGCCGCGCTCTGTTCCGCAATCTTGCTCAACGACAACAACATCTTGCGCCACATCGACCAAACGACGCGTCAAATAACCGGAGTTAGCGGTCTTCAACGCAGTATCGGCCAAACCTTTACGAGCACCGTGGGTAGAGTTAAAGTATTCCAACACCGTCAAACCTTCTTTAAAGTTTGAGATAATCGGTTGCTCAATAATTTCACCTGACGGTTTTGCCATCAAACCGCGCATACCTGCAACTTGGCGCATTTGTGCGGCAGAACCGCGCGCACCGGAGTGAGCCATCATATAAACGGAGTTAATATAGCCATTTTCTGTCTTTGAAATATTCTTCATCATCTCATCGGCAACTTTATCAGTACAAGCCGCCCAAATATCGATAACTTTGTTATATTTCTCACCTTTGGTAATCAAACCATTTTGATATTGTTGCTCAAACTCTTTGACCTGTTTCTCTGTTTCTGCGATCAAAGTCTTCTTTGCTTCCGGCACAATCAAATCATCTTTACCGAAAGAAATACCTGCTTTACAAGCATTTTGGAAACCAAGTGTCATCAAGCGGTCTACAAACATAACTGTTTCTTTCTGACCGCAGTGACGATAAATAATATCAATAATCTCAGCGATTTCTTTCTTTTTAACCAAACGATTGACCAAAGAGAACGGAACATTTTTGTTTTCCGGCAAAATCTCTGCAACCATCAAACGACCTGCGGTTGTGTCGACCAAGCCATATTTGCTCTCGCCGTTTTCATCAACATATTTAATACGGCACTTAATCTTACTGTGCATATCAATAACTTTTGCATCCAACGCGAGCAACACCTCATTATAGTCAGCAAATATTGAACCTTCGCCTTTCAAACCATCGGCATCGTATGTAAGATAATAAATACCCAAAACCATGTCTTGTGTCGGCACAATAATCGGTTTACCCGAAGCCGGTGACAAAACATTGTTTGTAGACATCATCAAAACACGCGCTTCCAATTGAGCTTCAACAGACAATGGAACGTGAACAGCCATTTGGTCACCATCAAAGTCCGCATTAAACGCGGTACAAACGAGCGGGTGCAGGTGAATTGCTTTACCCTCGACCAAAACCGGCTCAAAAGCTTGAATACCCAAACGGTGCAAAGTAGGCGCACGGTTCAACAATACCGGATGCTCTCTGATTACTTCTTCCAAAATATCCCAGACTTCCGGACGCTCTTTTTCAACCATTCTTCTAGCAGCTTTGATTGTTGTAGCATGTCCGTAGAGTTCCAATTTTGCAAAAACGAAAGGCTTAAACAATTCCAAAGCCATCTTCTTCGGCAAACCGCATTGTTGTAACTTAAGTTCAGGCCCAACGGTAATAACCGAACGACCAGAATAGTCAACACGTTTACCCAACAAGTTTTGACGGAAACGACCTTGTTTACCTTTGAGCATATCTGACAAAGATTTCAGAGGACGCTTGTTTGTACCGGTAATGGCACGCGAACGGCGACCATTATCAAACAAAGCATCAACAGATTCTTGCAACATTCTCTTTTCATTGCGAATAATAATGTCCGGAGCATGTAATTCAAGCAATCTCTTCAAACGATTGTTACGATTGATAACACGGCGATACAAATCGTTCAAATCAGATGTGGCAAAACGACCACCGTCCAAAGGAACCAAAGGACGCAACTCCGGAGGAATAACCGGCAAAACATCCAAAATCATCCATTCCGGCTTGGTATTCGATTCGATAAAAGATTCAATAATCTTCAAACGTTTAACCAACTTTTTGCGTTTTGCTTCAGAGGGATTTTCTTTCAATTCAGCACGAATTTCTTTACGAACTTCCTCCAAATCGATGGAAGCCAAAATCTCTTTAATAGCCTCTGCACCGATACCTGCTCTGAAAGAATCTTCACCATACGTATCAATTGCATCTTGATATTGTTCTTCTGAAAGCAAATCATACATTCCCAGCGGGGTAAGTCCCGGCTCGATAACGATATAATTTTCAAAATACAATACCTTTTCCAAAGATTTTACGCCGATATCTGTCAGCATAGAAATTCGTGACGGCAATGATTTCAAAAACCAAATGTGAGCAACCGGAGCTGCCAACTCAATATGGCCCATCCTCTCACGTCTGACACTCGACAATGTAACTTCAACACCGCACTTCTCGCAGACAATACCACGATATTTCATACGTTTATATTTTCCGCACAAGCATTCATAATCCTTTACCGGACCAAAAATGCGTGCACAGAACAAACCATCTTTCTCTGGCTTAAAAGTTCTATAGTTAATGGTTTCTGGCTTCTTAACTTCGCCATATGACCAAGAACGAATTTGTTCCGGAGATGCAATCGAAATTTTGATCTCGTCAAAAGAATCTCCATTAGCCGGTTGTTGGCCAAAAAATTTCATAATTTCATTCATATTTTTATCTCCAGACCTAAATTGCTTCGTTCAAAAGTTCTACGTTTAAGCATAGTGACTTAATCTCTTTAACCAAAACATTAAATGATTCAGGAACACCTGCTTCAAAACCTTCTTCTCCGCGGACAATTGCCTCATAAACTTTGGTTCTTCCGGCAACATCATCGGACTTAACGGTCAACATTTCTTGCAAAGTATAGGCCGCACCATAAGCCTGCAAAGCCCAAACTTCCATTTCACCGAAACGTTGTCCACCAAATTGAGCCTTACCGCCCAAAGGTTGTTGTGTAACCAAAGAATACGGACCAACTGAACGTGCGTGCATTTTCTCGTCAACGATGTGGTGCAACTTGATCATATAAATTATACCCACAGTCACTTTACGATCAAACTTCTCGCCTGTACGTCCGTCATACAAATCAATCTGTCCGGAGGTTGGCAGTCCTGCCATCTCAAGCATGCGGTTAATATCATCTCCATGAGCACCGTCAAATACCGGTGTTGCCATTGGAATACCGTTTTTGACATGAGAAATCATCTCAACTTTTTCTTCATTGCTCATTGTGGCAATTTGCTTTTTATACTGTTTCTCACCATAAATTTCTTTCAATTTATTGTTCAATTCAGCAATTGTTGCCTCTCCGCGTTTATACTGTTCGCACATCTCGTTAAGCTGACGACCGAGTTCTTTTGCCGCCCATCCGAGGTGAGTTTCCAAAATTTGTCCCACGTTCATACGAGATGGCACACCCAACGGATTCAAAACAATATCAACCGGAGTGCCGTCTTCCATATAAGGCATATCCTGCAAAGGCAAAACTCTTGAAATTGTACCTTTGTTTCCGTGACGTCCTGCCAACTTATCACCGGTTTGCATTTTACGCTTTGTAGCAATAAATACTTTTACGGCTTTCAAAACACCAGGCAACAAGTCATCTCCGCGTTGAACCTTCTCAACCTTGTCGTCAAAATGCTTCTTAACGCCTTCAACACGTACGTCATAAGCTGTAATAAACTCTTCAACCTTAGACATAACGCTTTCATCTTTAACGACAATTTTTCTCCATTGCGAAGAAGGAATAGCTTCAAAATCTTTCGCTTTCAAAACAGTCTTCTTGGCAATTCCCTTCGGAGCATCAACAACGGTTTGTCCCATCAACATAGACTTAAGACGTTCTTCGAAAATGCTGCGAATAATAGCAATTTCGTCATCTCTGTCTTTTGCCAACTGGGAAATCTCTTGTTGTTCAATAGCCAAAGCACGCTCGTCTTTTTCAACACCGCGACGAGAAAATACTTGAACATCAACAACAATACCTTCAATACCCGGCTGAACGCGCAAAGAAGTATCGCGAACATCACTGGCTTTTTCACCAAAGATAGCTCTCAATAACTTCTCTTCAGGTGTAACCGGAGATTCGCCTTTCGGGGTAACTTTACCAACCAAAATATCACCGGCCTTAACCTCAGCACCAATATAAACTATACCGGCTTCATCGAGGTTTTTCAAAGCTTCCTCACCAACATTCGGAATATCACGAGTAATCTCTTCTTGACCAAGCTTGGTATCGCGAGCCATAACCTCAAATTCTTCAATATGCAAGGAGGTCAATACATCATCGCGTGAAACTCTTTCAGAAAGCAAAATAGCATCCTCATAGTTCAAACCATTCCACGGCATAAAGGCAACCAGCATATTTTTACCCAAAGCCAGCTCGCCCATATCAGTACAAGGTCCGTCGGCCATAATATCACCGGCTTTAACCTCATCACCTACTTTGACCAAAGGAACTTGGTTGATGCATGTATTTTGGTTTGAACGACGGAATTTCTGCAATTTATAAATTTCAACACCAACATCGTGTGAATCTTTGCTTTGTGAACGAACAACAATTCTGTTAGCATCCACTGCATCGACCACACCATCATATTTACAAACAACTGTAGCACCTGAATCTTTTGCAACTGTTGCTTCCATACCTGTTCCAACCAGCGGAGCCTCAGAACGCAAAAGCGGCACACCTTGACGTTGCATGTTAGATCCCATCAATGCGCGGTTAGCGTCATCATTTTCCAAAAACGGAATAAGTGCCGCAGCAACCGAAACCAATTGTTGCGGAGCAACGTCAATAAAATTAATTTCTTCAGGAGTTGCAAACTCAAATTCACCGGCCTTGCGGCAAGCAATCGTATCTTTTACAAAATTACCTTTTTCATTAACTTCAGCATTAGCCTCTGCGATAATATACTTTCCTTCTTCATCGGCAGAAAGATATACAACTTCATCGGTAACTTTACCCTTTACAACTTTGCGATATGGACACTCAATAAATCCATATTTATTGATACGGGCATACGTTGACAAAGAGTTAATCAAACCGATGTTTGGACCTTCAGGACTTTCAATCGGGCAAATACGACCGTAGTGAGTAGGATGCACGTCGCGCACCTCAAAACCGGCGCGGTCACGAGACAAACCACCAGGTCCCAAAGCCGAAAGACGACGTTTGTGTGTAATCTCTGACAATGGGTTGTTTTGGTCCATAAATTGTGAAAGCTGAGAAGAACCGAAAAATTCTCTAATAACCGAAGCAATCGGCTTAGCATTTACCAAATCTTGCGGCTTTACATTATTCAGAACCTCTGCGCTCATTCTCTCTTTGATGGCTCTTTCCATACGCAACAAACCCATGCGATATTGATTTTCCATCAACTCACCGACAGAACGAACACGACGGTTGCCCAAGTGGTCAATATCATCAACTGTTCCTTGTCCATCACGCAATTCTACCAAATGTTTTACAATACGCAAAATATCACCTTTGCGCAGTGTACGACACGTATCTGGAGCCTCATCAAATGGGATATCCAAAGCCGTATTCAATTTTACACGGCCGACAGAAGACAAATCATAGCGTTCATTATCAAAGAACAAGCCCTTAAACAATTGATCTGCAGCCTCATAAGTTGCCGGCTCACCAGGACGCATAACACGATATACATCAAGCAAAGCCTCTTCGCGACAATGGTTCTTGTCAACCTCTAAAGTATTACGAATATAAGGACCAACATTTACATAATCAATATAAAGAGTCTTAATCTCATTAATTTTTGCAGCTCTGATATTTTCCAACAACTCAGAAGTAATCTCAGCACCGGCATCAGCCAAAATCTCACCGGTTTTAGCATTTACTATTGCTTTTGCCAAAAACTTGCCGATAAGACGATTATCATCAACTCTATAAAACTCCAACCCATCATCCTGCAACTTTTTAGCTGCACGCAAAGCAAGTTTTTTACCCTGCTCTGCAACAACTTTTCCGGTCTTTGCATTAACCAGATCAAACTGCAATTTAATACCTTTGAAACGCTCCGGCACAAACTTGACTTTCCAAGCCTTTTTATCAGCCGAATATTCTTCCGTCTCATAAAAATATTCCAAAATTTCTTCTTTATCCATACCTTTAACTTCGGCACGGTCAATTTTTTTGCCTTCTTTGGCCAATTTCTTCAATTTTTCTTCTGTTTCTTTAGAATACAAAGAATACAAAATTGATGTAATCGGCAACTTGCGGCGGCGGTCAATACGAGCGTACAACAAATCTTTTGCATCAAACTCAAAATCAAGCCAAGAACCGCGATAAGGAATAACTCTTGCCGCAAACAAATATTTTCCCGAGGCAACAGTTTTACCTTTATCATTGTCAAAGAACACACCAGGAGAACGGTGCATTTGTGAAACCACAACGCGCTCTGTTCCGTTAATAATAAAAGTACCTTTTTCGGTCATCAACGGCAAATCGCCCATATAGACATCTTGTTCCTTAATATCGTGAATGGACTTTGAACCTGTGGCCTCATCAATATCCCAAACGATCAAACGCAAAGTAGCTTTTACCGGAGCAGCATAATTCAAATCACGCTTAATGCATTCATCAACATCATATTTTGGAGCTTCCAACTCATATTTTACAAACTCCAACTCACCTGTTCCGGAAAAATCTTTAATTGGAAAAATAGATTTAAACACTTCGTCCAAACCAAACTCACAGCCTTCGCCGTTGATAAAACTATCATAAGAAGAGGTTTGAACACCAATCAAACTCGGCATCTCTGACACAGCATCAATTCTGCCGAAATTCTTTCTTACACGTTTTTTGCTCGTATAAGATTCTTTCATTTCAATATCCCCATGGTTATATTCTGCGACAATACTGTCATATAAAAAATGAACCCCGACCGCAGAAGGTTAAAAAAAACTGATTTAAAAAAGAAAAATCCCATCAAACCATTGGCACGATTGGCCCCTTGATGAGCAGAAATAAAATAATTGCATGCAATCACCGCGATTCGCGGATAAAATTTGAGCGGATAATGACTCACTTTTTCGATTCTTGCAAGCAAAAAACAAAAAAATTATATAATATTACATAAAACCTTTATTTGAACCGCAATCTCTCCGATTCGCTATTCCTTGACAAAACTGGCAAAAAATGTATCATACTTATATATAAGCTTTGCAGAGGGAAAATATGTCAGAACTATTAAAAAATTCCACCGTTGACACATTTATAAGGCTTCTCGATGATGACAAGCATCGTTGGAAACTGATAGAACTTATTCCCAACGCCGAAACACTTGTTGAATTTGTTACCAAATATAAAGACAAACAACACGATATCATGTCAGCCTTGTTCGAAAGAGGAAGAATTGACGCATTTAAAAAAATAATTCATATTTATTTTAACAAAAACACCGAGCAAAACAAACGTCTGCGCAGAGAGTTTATTACCAGCCATGCCAAAGATGTGCCTGCGAAAGATTATCACTATTTTTTTCAATATTTTGAGCCTGAACACAAACAAAAAATTGCAGCGATGCTCACCCCCGACAAAAAAACAAAAGAAAAAATTCTTCAATTTCCGCTTGTAGAATATACGCCATCAGAAGAAACCTCAAAAAAATTAGAATTTTATAATGCCCTCAACAAAGCCTATACCGAAGCTCTTCCCCAAGCAGCCCCTGCAACAAAAGCGCAAAAGACTTCATATTGCAGCCAAAACGGAATTGCCGGATACCTTGATGAAAATAACCAATATCAAGAAACCTATCCTCTCATTAAATTGGTAAAAATTTCCGAAATAAAAAAGGAAAAAGAAGAAGAAACTGAGAAAGAAGAAACAGAAGAACAAAAAAATTTTTCATACACTATTCTTGAGGCACAAGTACCTTATAGTCCGAACAAACATAATTTGGCACGAGAAGTTTTCAAAAGCATCCCCTTTCCGGAGTTTTGGATGGAAGATGACCTCAAAACCGGAAAAGGATATTTCAATTTCCTAAATGAACTTGATAAAACATACCATAATGCCAGAGAATATGACTCTTCATTCTTCACTTTATTTAAAAACTTCAATATCAACCAAAATACTATTATACTTGACAACATAGTCGACCCCACTCGCAAAACCAACGGGCTTTACAACGGATATTACTCAGCATATACCACTAACCAAGGTGATATAGGCCTTGTCTGTTCCTTTCCCTATGACGAAATAGATATACGCCACGAACTAACACATAATGTGGGAGAATTTGAAAATACGGATATTTTTCATTTCATACTATTGCTTGCCAACAAACAAAACACCATCTCACCGGAGCGATATACTGCAATTTATGAACCCTATTTTATCCATCCAAACAAAGAATTTGGTCGTGAATCACTCGCCCGCATAATGCAATTTAAGGACTTTTCACAATCTCCTGACCCACTGCTTTCTGCAACGAGAAATCTTTTCACCATATATGCCGATGCCAAGAGCAATAACCAACAAGCTATAATTAACCGCATAAAATTATGCGCCAATGCAAGAGTTCTCGGATATAAAGACTTTGTGGACGCTTATAAATACATGAATAACTATTATTTATTATGCAAAGCCGATAAACAAAACCCCAAAAAGCTTGAAACCGCTTTGAACAATTTCAAAAAATCATACCTGAAAATTGTTAAAAAACACTGTTCAAAAGAAAATCCCAATTTTAATTCCATAGAAAAATATCTCATCAAATGTATAAAACAAGAAATTAAAGCTATTGAACAAATAAAAAATCATCCTCTAGCCAATCAAATTATCCTCGATGTCAACA
>JAGCFG010000068.1 GCA_017650255.1 Alphaproteobacteria bacterium
CCTTTCAAAACGCTACAATATACAAATGCGTGACCTCATAGATGCAAATCATCTTGTTCCACCATACACTTTGCGAATAGGGCAGGTTTTGCGTGTCCCGACAAGCAACTATCATGTTGTTTCCAAAGGCGATACTTTATACAGCATCTCCAGACGCTACGGTGTTGATGTAAAAACATTGGCGGCCAACAACGACTTATACCCGCCATATACTTTGATCATAGGTCAGCGAGTCGCTATCAACGGCAAAAACTCCGGCGGTGGTTCCTATTATACCTCGTCTTATGCTTCCACCCAACCGACAACATCATACAGTTCAACGAGCAGTACAAAACAAACCCAACAAATTTCAACGGCAAAAACTTCCGCTCCCGTTGCTCAAGTTTCCAAAACTCGCAAGACAAAATTTGCTTGGCCGGTCAGAGGAGAAATTGTCTCAAAATACGGTACAATAGGCAAGGGCAGGGCTAACGATGGTATAAATATCAAAGCCGCCAGAGGAACAACCGTAAAAGCCGCCGATGGTGGAACTGTTGCCTATGCCGGTAATGAACTTAAAGGTTTTGGCAATCTGATATTGATAAAACATTCTGACGGCTGGATAACTGCTTATGCACACAACGACAAATTGCTGGTGAAAAAAGGGCAGAAGATTATTAAAGGTGAAAAAATCGCAACTGTCGGCACAACCGGCGGCGTAAATGTTCCGCAACTTCATTTTGAGGTCAGAGCCGGAAAAAATCCTGTAAACCCGATTCTCTACCTGCCATAAACTTAAATTTTTAGTGTAGATTTAGTTTTTTCTTGTTGTTATCTGCATATATTTGTGTATATTTGTGATACTTTAGAGTTTTACAAGGAGAAAATTATGATAATTAATGATGCTTTTGCTCAAACCGCAAATATGGCGGCAGTAGGCTCGACAATGGGCGTCTTTGTTCAGCTTTTTCTGATTTTTATTATCTTTTATTTCATACTTATACGCCCGCAACAAAAAAAGATTAAACAACACGAAGCCATGCTTTTGGCAATCAAAAGAGGTGACAAAATCATCACTGGCGGCGGAATCTACGGTGTGGTAGAAAAAGCAACTGAAGATAAGCTAGAAGTCAAAATCGCCGACAATGTTATCGTTGTTGTCCACAGAGCAACCGTAAGACAAGTCGTTGATGAAACTGTCTTGCCTACAAACGACAATAAAAAAACTAAAAAATAAAGAGGGTTGAAATGTATAAACTTTCCAGAACAAGAATTTATATTATTCTCGCCATCTGCTTGGTGGGAATATTGTTTGCTTTGCCAAACTTTTTGGGAAACAAAATAAACTTCCCAAAATGGTGGCATCCCGTAAATTTGGGGTTGGACTTGCAAGGCGGTTCCAATCTTTTGTTACAAGTCAAAATTGACGATGTACTAAAAGAAAGAATGTCCAGCCTTGAGGATTCGGCTCGTCAGGTTCTTCGCGAAAACAAAATTCGCTATCAAGACCTCAAATCCGGCAATGAATCCGTCAGAGTTAAAATTGAAAACATCAATTCCAGAACAAAAGCCGCTTCACTCTTCAAAAAGATGGAAGACGGCTTAAATGTTACCGAAAACGAAGATGGTGTTGTAGAAATTGCATATTCTGAACAGGCCTTAAATGAATTGAAAGCAAAAATCGTTGACCAATCAATCGAGATTGTTCGCCGTCGTATTGACGCTGCCGGAACAAAAGAGCCTTCCATCCAAAGACAAGGCACAGACAGAATTGCTGTTCAACTCCCCGGAGAGCAAAACCCAGAATATGTTAAATCTCTGCTCGGAAAAACAGCAAAATTGTCGTTTAATCTGGTAGACAGCCGCTCCACTGCTGCTGACGCCAGAAGAGGAAAATTGGCATCCGGCTCACGTCTGATTAATGGTGAAAATGGTGAAACATATGTCATAAACCGCAAACCTGTTGTTACAGGCGAGCACTTGACAGATGCAAATGCATCTTTTTCCGAAGGTCAACCTGTTGTAAGCTTTAAGTTTGACAGTTTCGGCGGTAAAAAATTTGCCGAAGCAACTTCTCAGCATGTCAACGAAAGACTGGCGATTGTCCTTGATAACGAAGTAATTTCCGCTCCGAACATCAATGGCCCGATTACCGGTGGTTCCGGCATTATTACCGGCAACTTTACTACCGAATCCGCCAACGAATTAGCCATGTTACTCCGTTCCGGTGCTTTGCCTGCACCTCTCGAAGTGTTAGAAGAAAGGACAGTCGGTGCCGGCTTGGGTGCGGATTCAATCAGCCAAGGTATCACAGCCTCAATAATCGGTTTGATATTGGTTGTGTTGTTCATGGTTGCCGCATATGGCTTGTTTGGTATATTCACAACCATCACTGTATTCTTAAACTTGTTCCTGATGCTAGGTGTTTTGAGTCTTATCGGCGCAACTTTAACCTTGCCGGGTATTGCCGGTGTGATTTTGACAATCGGTATGGCTGTTGACGCCAACGTGCTGATTTTTGAAAGAATGCGTGAAGAAGTAAATCACGGACTCTCTACCAGAGATGCCGCAGAAGCAGGCTTTAACGAGGCATGGGGAACAATTGTTGACTCCAACCTCACAACCTTGGTCGCAGCTTTCGTGTTGCTCTATTTTGGTTCAGGTCCGGTCAGAGGCTTTGCCGTTACTTTGGCAATTGGTATCGCAACCTCAATGTTTACGGCGGTTACGGTTACCAGAATCATAATTCAAACTTGGCTGCAAAAGTATAAGCCAACAAAATTGCCTATTTAATTTTGTAAAGGATGACGAAAATGAAGATATTTAAATGGATTACAAAAGATACCAATATTGATTTTCTAAAGTTTAGAAAACCGGCTTATATTCTTTCTCTTCTTATGTGCCTTCTCTCTGTTTGGAGCATTGCTTTCAACGGATTTAACTACGGAATTGACTTTTCCGGCGGTATTTTGATAGAAGTTAAAAGCGCTAACAAAATCAATGTTGAGAAAGTAAGAAAAGAACTGGCTGTTGTTGCTCTCGATGACCTCAATCTGCAATCAATCGGAGAGACCGGTGATGAGATGATGATTAGAGCACAGGCCAAGGGCTTGGATGAAAAAGCTCAAATGGCAGCCGTAAACCAAATCAAACAAACTCTTGGTGCCGGTTATGAATACCGCAAAGTAGAGTTGGTCGGTCCGCAAGTCGGTGACGAGCTGAAAAAGGCCGGAATTATCGCCTCTGTATTGGCAATTTTGGCAATCAGTATATACATTTGGTTCAGATTCGAGTGGCAATTTGCAATCGGTGCGATGGTTGGCTTGTCACACGATGTTTTGATAACCGTCGGCCTGTTGTCATTGTTCAGGTTTGATATCAGCTTGACAACAATTGCTGCAATTTTGACCTTGGCCGGCTATTCGGTAAACGATACCGTTGTGAACTATGATCGCGTAAGAGAGAACTTGCGCAAGTTCAAAAAAATGCCGCAATACGACCTGTTGAACAAGAGTATTAATGATATTTTCTCGCGCACAATTTTGACCAGCTTGACAACATTGCTTGCCGCTCTTGCTTTATTGATGTTCGGCGGCGATGTTTTGAGAAGTTTCTCATTTGTTATTGTTATGGGCGTTTTGATAGGTACATATTCTTCAATATACGTCTCGACAACACTGATGAACTTGTTCAATCTGCGCGCGGCGCAAAATGCAGAAAAAAACATTAACCCATTTGGTAATGTTGAGTAATTTTCAGCCAATCTGCAAAAAGCCCCGATTTTTCGGGGCTTTTTTTGTATTACAGATTTTGTCTGTGCTTATCACATTCAAATTTTCTTGCATTTTGAGAAATGTTTTGCTATACTGCGCGCAGTTTGTAACTTTGGATAAAAAGAAATGATTATCGATAGTAACAACCCTAAACAGAAAAATATTTTGACTAACAAATATTTCTATCAAACTACGGCGCAAATTATGCGTGATTTTGAAACTAAGGGCTATGCAAATTCCGCAGACGAAACCTTAAAAGTTATCTCTGCATATCAGGACGTTGTCAACAAAAAGACCAAAAACAAATTTAATGCTGACTACAACGCCGCTTTTGAGCGGATTGACAATGCCATCAAAATGTTGGCAAACAAAGTTTTTTATAACTTTGATAAAAAAGGCGTTGACGAGGCATATCGTTCTTTTGCCCAGTTTGACTATGTAAACGCAATTCTTGACCGCCAGCGGATAAAATAATCTTTATAAGTCTTGCTTAAAATTGCTTATGTTGTTGCATAAGCATTTTTTTTGCGCTATTCCTTTATGTATAAAAAATTTTTAAAGGAGAGCAAAGATGAA
>JAGCFG010000069.1 GCA_017650255.1 Alphaproteobacteria bacterium
GCCAATCCGTATGACGTCCACTTCAGATCGGCTGGTTTTTTCGCCGATATATTGTCCGAAGTTTTTTCCGACTTGATGGTCGGGAACAATCGTCGCGGAGCAACAAAATCTTTTGACGGAGAAGATTTGCGCTCTGACCTTGAAATCAGTTTGGAAGAAGCCTATCAGGGCATCGAGAAAAACATTACCTATAACACAACTCAAACCTGCGAAAAATGTCATGGACATGGTACCAAAGACGGCAAAGAAGCCCCCATATGTCCGACTTGCGGCGGCACCGGCAGAACCCGTCAGCAACGTGGTTTTATGATAATGGAAACAACCTGTCCAAATTGTAAAGGAACAGGTCGCAAAGTAGAAGAAGCCTGCTCAGAGTGTTCAGGTCGCGGTTATGTAAAAAAACAAAAAGAATTAAAAGTCAAAATTCCTGCCGGAGTCGGCGACGGAACACGTATCAGAATAGCAGGTGAGGGAGCTGCCGGAACTTTTGGCGGCAAAAATGGTGATTTATATGTATTTGTCGCAGTCAAAGGACACAAACTATATGAACGCGACGGCAACAATTTATATGCCGTAGCAACAGTTTCGATGGCTTGCGCAGCTTTGGGCGGTGTAATAGAAATCCCCTCGGTCGATGGTCGCAAATTAGAACTTAAAATCCCCGCAGGCACCCAAACCGGTCATCGGCTCAAAATCAAAAACGCGGGTATGCCGTAAATTCACGGCACCGGTCGTGGCGATTTATGTATTGAAATAAAAGTAGAAACGCCGGTAAATCTAAATAAAAAGCAAAAAGAATTGTTGGAAGAATTCAGAAAAGCTTCCGGCGAAAGCAACTGCCAGCCGGAAGAAAAAAGTTTTATAAACAAAATAAAAGACCTGTTTGTAAAATAAAATTCACCGTGAAAAGTCATGTTTTTTCTTTGGTTTATAAAAAAATATGAAATAAAAGAAAAAAACACTTGCAAAAAGAACAAAAATAGAACAATATTTCTAGCGGATAAGTAATAGTGATAATTTGTTTTTTACAATAAATTATCTGATAATAAGCATAGTTAACTTTTTGAACGAAAGCGAAAAATATGGAAAAAGACAAAGCATTAGACGCCGCCTTAACGCAAATTGAACGCACCTTCGGTAAGGGCTCAATTATGCGCTTGGGGCAAAATACCAATATTGATATAGAAGCCATTTCAACCGGATCGTTGGGCACCGATATTGCTCTCGGCATAGGTGGTCTGCCAAAAGGTAGAATTGTTGAAATCTATGGCCCCGAAAGCTCCGGAAAAACTACTTTTGCCTTGAGCGTAATTGCACAATCGCAGAAAAAAGGCGGAACCTGTGCTTTTGTAGACGCAGAGCATGCCTTAGACCCTTCTTATGCCAAAAAAATAGGTGTTGATATTGAAAATCTGCTCGTTTCACAACCCGATTCCGGCGAACAAGCACTTGAAATCGCTGACACATTAGTTCGCTCAGGAGCAATAGATGTTTTGGTCGTAGATTCTGTTGCTGCTCTTGTTCCAAAGGCAGAGTTGGAAGGTGAAATGGGCGATTCTCATATGGGTTTGCAAGCCAGACTTATGAGCCAAGCTTTGAGAAAACTTACCTCAACCGTTTCTCGCTCAAATACGCTTATTATCTTCATTAACCAGATTCGTATGAAAATCGGTGTAATGTTTGGCAATCCGGAAACCACTACCGGTGGTAATGCTTTGAAATTTTATGCATCTGTTCGTCTTGACATCAGAAGAATTGGTGCCATCAAAGACAAAGAAGATGTCATTGGCAGCCAAACAAGAGTAAAGATTGTAAAGAACAAAGTTGCACCTCCGTTCAAGACAGTAGATTTTGACATTATGTATGGCGAGGGCATATCCAAAACCGGCGAACTTATCGATTTGGGTGTAAAAGCCGGTTTGGTAGAAAAATCAGGCGCATGGTTTTCTTATAAAGGAGAAAAACTGGGGCAGGGACGCGAAAACGCCAAAATCTTTTTGCGTGATCACCCAGAAGTTGCTGATGAAATTGAAAAGAAAATCAGAGCCGATGCTGGTCATCTGACGGTAGAAATGATGAGTGATACCGCCGAAATTGAACCCGAAGATTAATCCTCGGATTATTCCTCATTACTGTTTTTGACAAAGCGCTTAATCATATTGAGCGCTTTGTTATAATAGTCTCTGCTGTGCGGAGCAACATCATCTTTTGTAATGGAGCAAAATTCCATAGTATAACTGCTGTCAGGATTACGGATAACCCCCTTTGCCTCGATAGATTCCAACTTACCGTCAAGCAAATCTGCAAACTCGTCAATATCAACTGAATATAGTCCGGCAACTTCCTTGGGTTGTAAATTTGCCTTATACGGAGAACCGCTGACAACAGCCATATATACCATTTGAAATTCGCGATTATTTATACTTCCTTCTTGATAAATCTCTTTATCTGTAAACAATTTTACAATATCATCTTTGTTGAGTTTTATCCCGAGTTCTTCCTCAATCTCACGATAGGCATCCTTAACCTCTTCGCCTGCTTTTATATGGCCTGCAGCCGAAATATCCAGTTTGTTGGGGAAAATATCTTTTGTATTGTCTCGAAGTTGCAACCAAAGCATAACTCTACCATCCGGAGCTTTTTGAGCCAACCAACAATGGAAAGTTTTGTGCCAAAGTCCTTCTCTGTGTGCCTGAGATTTCAGCGCCGTTCCCAAAAGGTTCATATCTTCATCAAAAATATCTATCAAGTCATCAGCCATAACAAAGTCCTCCAATCAATCAAGATAATACTCAACGGTAGAAACAACGCGCACTTTCTTTTCAATGCTGTTCAACTCCATAGCACTGGCGGTTTCTTCTCTTGGCAAAATCGAGAAAACTCCCTGATTAGCTTTGCGAATTTTTCCAACTTTTGTATTAGAACTTTTAGCAAATTCGTTTGCAGCCACTTGCGCATTTTTTGTAGCCTCTTCAAGCATTTGCGGCTTTATATCATTAATTTTGGTAAATAAATAAGAAACAGGATTATAACTATTGCTGTCAAAAACCACACCTTTAGAAATCAGTATGCCGGTAGAATTTACGGCTTTTTCGACCAAGTCAACATTTTTTGAGGTCAGCTGAATGCTCTGTGTCAAAATATAACGAGCAGAACCTGCAGATTCGTTGCGATAAGGGGTCGCCATCAAATCATTTGTTTCCGTGCGTTTTACTGCAATTTCCGATTCCTTAAAACCAAGATCTTTCAAAAAAGAAAGGATAATTTTTTGCTGATTTTCCATTTGCCCCTGTGTCAAAGCCAAATCATTGCCGGTTGCAACATATTTAATATCCCAAACTCCCAAATCGGCACGAACATTTTTTTCGGCCAGACCTTTAACAGTTACAAAATTTGTATTCATCTTTGACTGATAATAAAAATACCCCGGAAAGAAGCCTCCTGCGGCAAATCCTGCAGCCAAAACAATTGCGGAAATAAGCTTAATAAAGTTTGACATCAAAACATCCTTTCAAAAAAATATGTTATATTATTAGCACCGATTTTTAAGTTTTGCAACGCAATTAGAAAAATATTATAAAAAGTGTTGACGAGGATAATTTTTTCATATAAATATTCTCTCACGACTTTGGCAATGGAGAGTTGGCAGAGTGGTAATGCAGCGGATTGCTAATCCGTCACGGCGAATAACCGTGCACAGGTTCGAGTCCTGTACTCTCCGCCACTTAAAAAGCCGGCCTGACACAGGTCGGTTTTTTTTAGTTTCTTTTCCCGACAAATCAGGTTTATTTATTGACTGTTCATGCGTGTCGGCATACAATCTGGGCATAATAATAAATTGTGAGAACAAAAATGGACAAGCAAGAGATTTTGAATTGTTTATCATCTTTCCC
>JAGCFG010000070.1 GCA_017650255.1 Alphaproteobacteria bacterium
CTCCAACTTGGAGAGGCTTTGACACGTCCGGACAACTCTTCTGTCAGCGGAGTTTATGAAGACTGGGACAGTTTTGCCAGTATAAAAGAATATGACAAATATACCCGCAAATGGCTCGAAGCCGCTCGCCGCATTTTGAAAGACGACGGCACAATTTGGGTAATCGGCTCATATCACAACATCTTCAGAGTAGGTTATATATTGCAGGATTTAGGCTTTTGGATTTTAAACGACATTATCTGGAACAAAACCAACCCAATGCCGAATTTTAAGGGAACTCGTTTCACCAATGCACACGAAACCCTTATCTGGGCTGCCAAAAACCCGAAATCAAAATCTACTTTTAATTACGAAGCCATGAAAGCCATGAACGACGATATCCAAATGCGTAGTGATTGGCAGCTTCCTCTCTGCACCGGCAAAGAAAGGTTAAAAGGCGAGGACGGGGCAAAATTCCACCCCACACAAAAGCCGGAAGCTCTTTTATACAGAGTTATTATGTCCTCTTCAAATTTGGGCGACATTGTCCTTGATCCATTTTTTGGCACCGGCACCACCGGCGCAGTCGCCAAAAAAATCGGCCGCAACTTTATCGGCATTGAAAGAGATGCCGCTTATGTCAAAGGCGCACAACAACGCATTGACGAAATTACTCCTGTTCGCAACGGCGCCTGCCTTGGCTATACCACCAAAAAACGCCAACCAAGAGTTCCTTTCGGCAGCGTAATTGAGTGCGGTTTACTCAAAGCCGGCGACAAACTTTATAACGCCAAAGGCAATATTTCGGCTTTGATACGCTCAGACGGAACCTTAATCTCCACTTTTGGTAACGGTTCAATCCACCAAATGGGTGCGGCAGCACAAAATGCTCCGGCCTGCAATGGTTGGGTATATTGGCACTATATGAACGAAAACAAAGAACTTGTTGCCATAGATGAATTGCGCAAAATCGTCCGCGACTCAATGTTCCCGGAATAGTCGTCGATATTTTTGAAAAAATTTGACAAAAATATCAATTTATGTTATTGTAAAACATAAATTCAAACCAAAGGAGAAGAAGAATGAGTAATTTCATGAAAGATAAAATAAACGAGTTGAAACAAAAACAACTTGAAGATACTGCTATAACACGTAGATGGAGGCCAATATCCGGCGCATCCGATTTTAGAGGAAATATTGAAGAAATATCTGCCATGTCTCGTAGTGAACATAAACCGATTAAGGCAGAAACCAATGTTTATGACCAATATGTGATAATCGCTCCAGATTCAAATTTTTATGATACCGGAATTAGTCTTGTTGAACAAAGTAATAAAATAAAGCAGAAAAGTAACAAATATCTTTCAGCTCAGTTGAAAATGGATACCGAAAGTCAAAAAAAATATACTATGTCTGATGTAGCTGGAACTGAAGAATTTTTTTATATTGCTGTAACAAAAGAAATGTTTAAACGTCCGGAATTGCGAGAACAAATAGATTTAATGCAAACACTGCGATTATATAATATTATAGGAATGACAAGTAATCCCGAAAATAGAGAATTACTATATGATATTGAAGCAGATTTGCAACAAAAAGCATGGAAATATTTTGCAGGTGAAAAAACTTCTAAAGAACAAGTTCATCCAACACCGTATGCCGTATCATACTTAGATGACCTAAAAGAATATATGGTAGAAACAATGCATGCTCCAGAAAGTATTGTCGAGCCAAAATTAAAAGAACTGGAACTTGCTATGCTCTCATCCATTGAAAAAGAAACAATACAACCGAAATCTGCCGAGAAACAAGTAGAATTATCAGGAAAAAGGTTATCTGGAAGAGCAGTAGATCTTGCTTATAAAACTGCGAAAAAATATCCTGAACACAAAAATAGCCAGCAAATAATTAAAGAGGCAACCCAATATAAAAGCGAATGGGAAGCAAGAGCAAGCAAATGGCTCGAGAAATAAAACGAGTAAAAAAATAAATATTCTATTAAAAAGCCGAGGGAAATATACTCGGCTTTTATATTATAATTATTGCGACGACAAATTTTTGATTTTCATGGCAACCATCTTCTTTTCGTCATTGCGAGCATAAGCGTGGCAATCCGCAACTTTTGCCGCCTCATTTTTCCCGTTCCAAAAAAATCTAAAAAAACACTTGCTCTTAAGCTAAAAATTGTTCAAAATAGGACTAAATTGAAAATAATAAATAAGAATGAACATCAATGCAGAACACGAAGATAATAAAAAGAGCTGACGAACAGCCAAAAATATATGCCGCAATCGACTTAGGCACAAACTCCTGTCGCTTGGTAATCGCCTCGCCGACACCGACTTCTTTTCACCTAATCGAGAGCTTTTCCCGCATAACCCGCCTTGGCGAGGGCATAATTAACGGCAACATACTTTCTAAAGACGCAATCAAAAGAACCATCAAAGCCTTAAAAATATGCTCAGGAGTCATAAACGAATATGCTCCGATATACGCCTCGCGTTTTGTTGCCACCGCGGCCTGCCGCCGTGCCGACAATTGTAAAGACTTTATCAATGCCGTAAAGCAACAAACCGGACTTAATATCGAAATTATCTCCTCGAGAGAAGAGGCTCGTCTTGCCGTTGTCGGTTGTGTCCCGCTCCTAAACCGCAGTTTGAAAAGAGTTTTGGTCTTTGATATCGGCGGCGGCTCAACCGAAATCTCTTTGGCTCGCGTTACCTCGGGCGGAAAGACCTTTATTGAGGGCTATGTCTCTTTGCCATACGGTGTTGTCACCGTATCCGAGGCTTTTCCCAACAAAGATATGACCAAACTTGCCTATGACACAATTGTTGAGCGCACCGGTCAGTTGTTGGAAGACTTTGAAAACAAGCATCACATTTTTGAGGCTATCAAAAACCAAGAAATACAGGTTATCGGCACCTCAGGCACCGTAACCGTCTTAGGCGCTGTACAACTAAACTTGCCGCGCTATAACCGCTCAGCTGTTGACGGACTTTCTATCAGCCGACAGGATTTGGAACGTTCAATCACCAAAATCAGAAACTTGGGAGTTGAGGGCAGAAAAAAACACCCTTGTATTGGCCCGCTGAAAGCCGATTTAACTATTGCCGGCTGTGCAATTATTGACGGAATTTGCTCTTTTTGGCCTGTATCCGAAATTACCGTTGCCGACCGTGGCATTCGCGAGGGGATTTTGCTCGATATGATGCACAACCGCAAGCATAAAGAATATAATCATAATTTTTATCGCAAAAAGCACAAAAGGAACAAGTTCTATGCCAACAAACAACCTCGCCGCGATTGATACCGGGACCAATTCGACCCGCATGTTAATTACTTCTCCGGACGGAAAAATCCTCTATCGTGATGCCATCTCCACCCGCATGGGCGAAGGACTGTCAGCAAATAATTTTTTTACTCCCGAAGCCATCAAAAGAGGTTTGGATTGCTTTGCAAAATTTGCAGCAACAATGAAAGAATATGAGGTAAAAAAATATTGGGCTGTTGCCACGGCCGCCTGTCGTATGTCAAACAACGGAGCCGACTTTATCAAACAAATAAAAGAACAAACCGGCATCAATGTCGACATTATTTCTCCTCTCGAAGAAGCTCGCTTGAACCTAAATGGCGCAATCTTAAACACCATCAACCGCCCGTATAAATATGTAATCGTTTTTGATATCGGCGGCGGCTCAACCGAAATCAGTCTGGCAACCAATGAACCAAATGCCAAAATTTTGCATACCATATCCATTCCTTTGGGCGCGCGCAACTCTGCCGACAAATTCTCATTAGTGGAGTATAGCGAGCCAAATGCCGACAATTTGCGAAAAGAAATCCAAAATTATACTAAAGATTTCATTCAAAAATCGGAACTTGACAAATATCGTGGCAGCCTTTGTGTCTTGGCAACCTCAAGCACCGCTCTGCGCCTTGCTCACCTGTGCAATGGCTGGTCGCCATACATAAGAGAGAAGGGTGACAATGTGGTTGTTAGCGCTAACTCATTGGACAAAGTCATAAAAGAAACATACCAAACAAACCTCTCACAACGCGAACAAAACCCTTGTATCGGCAAAAACAGAGCACCGATATTTATTCCCGCCTGCATTATATTTGAACAAATATACAAAGATTTAGGCGCAACAGAAATTATAACCTCACTGAAAGCAGCAGTTGAAGGTATGATTATGGAGCTCAAAAATGCCGCAAACTAAAACCGCAAACAAAATTATGGCCAAAAGAGGGCTTGCTGTCAGGGTAAAAACCGCAAAATATCGCAGCAAATCATCAACAAAGTGGCTTTTGCGTCAACTCAACGACCCCTATGTCGCCGAGGCACAAAAACAGGGATATCGATCACGTGCCGCTTTCAAACTAATTCAACTTGATGAAAAATTCAAATTTTTAGGCAAAGGCAAAACTATTGTCGATTTAGGCTGTGCCCCCGGCGGCTGGACACAGATTGCCGTTGAGAGAAACAAAGGGAAAGGGCAGGTTATAGGGCTGGATATTTTGCCGACAGAGCCGATAGAAGGCGCAACTCTAATCCAACAAGATTTTACAGCCGAAGATGCCGCCGAAAAACTGAAAGCCCTTTTGAACGGCAAAGCCGATATAGTCATGAGCGATATGGCCGCCAACACCACCGGACACCAACAAACCGACCATCTACGCACTATTGCTCTTGTTGAGCTCGCATTCGATTTTGCCAAAGATGTTCTGGCAGACGGCGGAATTTTCATTACCAAAGTGTTCAAAGGAGGCGCAGAAGCAGATTTTTTGAAAGAAGTAAAACAAAAATTTGCCAAAGTATCACACTTCAAACCCGACGCCAGCCGAAAAACCTCACCAGAAGAGTATTTGGTCGCAATCGGATATAAGGGGCAATAATGCAAACACCTGCAAGATATAAAGCTGTTGCAGAGCTTTTGGAAACAATTTTTACCACCCAAAATCCTGCCGACAATATTATGAATGAATATTTCAGAAATCGCCGCTATATCGGTTCAAAAGACCGCAGATTTATCGCTGAAGAAACATGGAATATATTGCGCCATTTCTACCGTTTAGAATTTGACGCTCAAAGTAATAATATAAGAAAAATCTTACTGGTATATTTGCGCGAACAAAATCTTTCCGAAATTTTTTCCGGCAGTGAATATGCCATGACACCCCTCACACAAGAAGAGCAAACTTGGCTCCAAAATATCTCTGACACCCCTTATCCTCCGGCAACAGAAGCTGAATGTCCGGATTGGATATATGAAAAACTCAACGATTTTGCCTTATTCAAAAGCCTGACAAATCCGGCTACGGCAGATTTTAGAATTAATAACGCAAACCGTGAAACAATAATCGAAAAACTGAGTTTCGAAGGAATTGATGCAGAAAAAACACCTCTTTCTCCCATTGGTATAAGGTTGCAAAACCGCATAAACCTCAATAATTGCCAAACTTTTTTGGACGGATATATTGAGCCTCAGGACGAAGCCTCGCAACTGACCGCCATTTTGGCTGATGTCAAAGAAAATAACAAAGTTATTGACTATTGCTGCGGTGCCGGCGGAAAAAGCTTGGCAATTGCGGCTTTGCTCAAAAACAAAGGCAAAATAGAAGCCCACGACATAAACCCTCGCAGGATGGAACCTCTTTTTTCACGCATGAACAGACTGCATATCAGCAATATTTTTCCGATTACAACCGATAAAATTTCTGATGATTATGATTGTTTTATCATAGACGCCCCTTGCTCCGGCACCGGCACTTGGCGCAGATCTCCCGATGCAAAATTCCGACTTTCGAAACAAAAACTCAATGAACTTGTATCCATACAGCAAAATATCTTAGAATTTGCCGCTCAAAAGACCAAAACCGGCGGAAAAATCGTCTATATCACCTGCTCAATATTGCCGGAAGAAAACAATTTGCAAATTGAAAACTTTTTAGCCCAAAACCCTGATTTTCAAAAGACCGACCTCAGCCACATATGGCAACAAAAAATCGGCACTCCGTATCCTTTTGCCGACACATTCTACCTGCAGTTTTCGCCTTTATCGACAGGAACAGACGGTATGTTTATCGCTGTTTTGCAAAAAACAGCCTAATCTTCTTCGGCATTTCTTTCCAAATTGCGCAAAAACTGTTGCTCAATCTTCAAATATTGTTCCAACAACCAACGTGACCTAAACACAAAGAAAATGGTTATCAGCAAAAGCGCCATGGTCAACCTTGTATTTTCGCTCAAAAACTGGTGTATAACCGTAACAATAAAGAACGAAGAAACCAAAACCCTGAAACTTGTCAATATAACAAGGGGCAATCTGTTAGACTTTTTGGTCATCCAAAGTTTATAATAAATTTTTGATGCCTGACTTTTTCCCAACAAAAACTTATACAAACCTCCAGCCGCAATCTCCTGGCTTTTTTCATCAGTTTTAGGCTCAATCTTTTCATCTTCATCTCTCTTTTTGCCAAACAACGCCAAAATTTTCTCTTTAATAGATTTTGTCGTCACAATATTCCACCCGATAAGAGCCTTCAAAAAAGGAGCCATAATCAACAAAGTAACCGAAGTCATAATCACGTTTGCCACCATTCTATATGGTATCAACTGTCTGATATAAGGCCTTATGGCAATGGCACACAACAAAATACTGTAGAGTATAATGGAAAATATCAGCAATCTTATCAAATAACTCTTGAACAAAGCACTCCACAAACGCTCTTCATTATGTGTAACTTTTGCCGACGAGGAATAGCTCGCAATATACTCTTGCCATGTTTTGGGCATAATTTTGTTCAAAAGATTAAAAGCCTTATCCGAAGACTTCATCATCATTGGAGTAATAAAAGTAGTAACCACCGAAACTGCAACAATAATCGGATATACTTTTGCACTCAAAACGCCCAAACTCATACCCAATGAGGCAATAATAAAAGCAAACTCACCGACTTGTGCCAGAGAAAAGGCACCGGAAACTGCAATTTTCAAAGGCTGTCCTGAGGCGATAAAACCAAGCATTGAAAAGAATGTAATTCCTACAAGCACCACAATTGTAATAACCAAAATCGGCTGGGCATAAGTTACCAGCATCGAGGGATCAACCATCATTCCGACAGAAACAAAGAAAACCGCCCCAAAAAAGTCTTTCAACGGATGCAAATTCTTTTCTATTCGTTCAATCAAAGATGTCTCCGCCAAAATGGACCCCATTACAAAAGCTCCCAAAGCCGAAGAAAATCCCGAAGAAGTCGCCAGCAAAACCATACCGAAACACAAGCTTATGGTAATAAGCAACAGCATCTCATCACTCAGCAAACCCTGAATTTTTTCCAAAAAAGTCGGCACCAGATATATGCCGATAATAAAGCACAAAACCAAGAAAAATCCCAATTTTGCCGTGCTCAGCACCAAATCCAATCCGTTTATGGAAGCCCCGACGGCAATCGTCGGCAGCAAAACCAACATCAAAACTCCGGCCAAATCTTCAACAATCAAAACCCCGAACACCAAATCGGTAAATTTTTGTTTTTTAATATTCAAATCGGCAAAAGTCTTAATGATAATCGTCGTCGAAGACATAGAAATCATCGAGCCCAAGAAAAAACTATCAATCGTCGACCACCCCAAAAGCAACCCGACATTATACCCCAAAAACAGCATAAACAAAATATTTGCATTTGCAGTAATCATCGCGGCCTTGCCGACATTAAGCATTTTCTTAAAGCTAAATTCCAACCCCAAGCCGAAAAGCAAAAATATCACTCCGATATCAGCCCACAACTGCAAATCTTCTTTGTCATGCACCGTCGGCAACAAGTTAAAATAAGGTCCGGCCAAAATTCCGGCAAGCAAATATCCCAAAACAATCGGCTGCCTCAGCTTTTTGCAAAGCAGGGTAGTAATACCGGCATAAATGGTAATCAAAGTCAAATCAATTATCAGCGGATTTATCGAATGCATAGTCTTTGTCCTTTTGTGTTCTTTCGGACAGACATTATACAAAAATATTGTTTATACTTGGTTAATTGATAAAATATTATCTCCCGCGATAAGCATTCACATTTGGCTTAGGTTGCAGACTGTTTACCGCACTATTATAAGCTTTTTCGCTTCCACCATTGTTTTTATAACTATCAAAACACTTTTTGGCCTCGGTAGGGTTGTTCAACTCGCGATATGCCAATCCCATATTATAATACGCCGCAGCATATGCTTCTGTCTCACCTGTTTTGACAACCTTTTTACTTTCTTCAATACATTTTTTATAATCGCCCAAATGATAATATGTAATTTCTATATCGTTGCTCAAATCGGCACCATGAACACCTTCTTTTTGCATTTTTTGAAAACCGTCAAGAGCATATCCAAACTCTTCTTTGGCTTTTTCATCACTATTTTTCTCCATTTCCCGTGCTTTTTCATAGTGAGAAAGAGCTTGTTTATATTGATCATCGGCACTCAACAACTTCTTTGCCCCGTCATAAGAAATAGTCCCGCCACACAAATGCAAAACATTATATTCCTGCAGGTGCATATTATAATTAGTACTCATATATTTTGTCAACAATTCCGAAATTGTAACGGCACCTTTTTTCACATAATTACAAATCTTATTCTGTTCCTCAATAATTTTGCTTATATCACCGCTATTAATTGCTGCTTTTCCTGTATCAATATCATTTTCAGGAAGCTGCGTTACCGATGTTACAATATACTTTCGTCCCTTAGAATTTACTCCCGAATAATATTTCATGTCATAAACTTTAAGCGCATAATCATCCAAATTAAGGTATAAATAAGCCTCATGCAAATGGCGTTTGGCAATACCTTTTTCAAATTGCTTTTTGGGCTTAAAAGATATAATCTTTTGCGCACAAGCTATCGGATTATCGTGATTCTCTTTTACAAATTTACAAAGTTTTGCCCCATTGCCCTCATTGTTATAGGCAACACCGAAAATTGCGGCAAATTCATTAACACTAAGCTCCGCTCCCTCTAAATTTTTATACAATCTGTCATATACACGTCCTCCTTCGCGGCTTTTTACCCAGCCTTTAATCAAATCAACAGCATGATCACCGGAAATAACGGTATCTTTATTTGCAAAATATTTTGCCGCCAATACCCATGCCGTTGTATCAGGATTACTCCCTTCAGGATACCAATAACTGCCGACCCCGATTGTATTTGATACCGTACCATTATCGGAATACGGTTCCAAAACCAACCCCTCTGTTGGTAACATAGAAGAAACAATCAATGGAAAAGCATCATCAAACAGCTTATCAAAGCATTCTTTGTCCGCAATTTCGTGCTTTTGAGTCATTTTATCAACTTTAGATCGCACAAATTTTTCCAGTTTGACCTTCTTTTTGTGCTCAACAATCTTATCTGTCAACTTGACTCCGCCATAAATACTAACCCCGGTAGCGACCAATCCGCCCCACAAAACCATTTTACCTTTTCTGGATAAAGAATTATATTTCTCAATAGTTTTCTTTCCCATTTTGCGCACAAAGGCTCCTACTTTTTGATAAGCCTGACTTTGCTTTACTTCATTTGCTTTCTTTTTAATATCTTTAATTCTTTTTCCTATATCCATTCTCGTTTCTCCCGATATTTTATATCAAATTATACAAAAATATTCTCTTTTTGTCAATATCTACATTTCAAACATCGCTCCGCAAAAAGCACCCAAAAGAATAAATACAATCGGCGACAATTTACAAAAATAAGACATCACAAAAAAGAGCAGGGCAAATAAAGCCGTTTTGCAGTCTACAATCGACAGTTTTGCAATCACAATCCCTGCGTATAATATCAAAGCTAGTGCTGCCGGCCTTATTCCTGATAAAAAGTTATTAAAAACCGGAGTATCTTTATATTTGATTATATATTTGCTGAACAATAACAAAACCAAAAATGCCGGCAAAACCAAACCGAAGGTCGCCACCAAACTTCCTCCAATTCCAGAAGTTACAAACCCTGCAAAAGTCGCCATATTAATTCCGATAGGACCCGGAGTAGATTCAGAAACAGCAATCATATCTGTCAACTGCTCAAGAGAAAACCAATTTCTTGTTTTGCTCAACTCCACCAAAAAAGGCACCGTCACCAACCCGCCACCGAAAGCCAAGGCTCCAATTTTAAAAAACTCAACAAACAACAGCAGATATATCATTTTGCCTTGTCCTTTATCGTCAACATAATTTGCCTCAAAAGCCCGAACAGACATCCAAACACAACTACCATTGCCGGTGAGAGTGACAAACAAAGCAAACACAGAATAGAAAGAACAAAAATCACAATCTGCCAAAAACTTTTAATGTTTTTACGCCACAATGCAATAACCACATTAGCGATAATCGCCACCACAGCCGCTCTGATACCATTAAAAACATGGACAACATACTGATTATCCATAAAATTCTGCATTACCGCCGCAATTGTCACAATAACAACAATCGAAGGAAAAACAACACCAATCGTCGCCACAGCTGCTCCCAAACTCTTTTTCAGTTTATAACCGACAATAGTTGCCGTATTTACAGCAATAATCCCCGGTGTACATTGTGCAATTGCAAAAAAATCCAACAAATCTTCTTCAGTGATCCATTTTTTCTTTTTTACCAATTCATCATGCAGCAAAGCCAACATTGCCGCCCCGCCGCCAAAAGTAAAAACTCCAATTTTTGCAAAAGAGAAAAAAAGTCTTATCAATTCACGCATTTCACAATCTTCCTTCTAACAGAAGAGAGTACACAAAACATCTAAAAACAAAGTTAACAAAAAAAATATATAAAAATCTCTGTGCATATTGCTGTTTTCTGCCTTTTTTATTTTTTGTTTTGGCATATAATGGGCGGCGAA
>JAGCFG010000071.1 GCA_017650255.1 Alphaproteobacteria bacterium
CATTTTCATGGAAAATGTCGATAATCCCGCATTTGTTATTGATGAACTTTTGCAATCATACACACTTGGTGGTTCGGTTAATGCAATTTTTGTAGACATCCATGCGGAATGTACATCAGAAAAGCTTTCTCTCGGTTACTATCTGGATGGCAGAGTGTCTGTTGTTGCCGGTAGCCATACCCATGTTCCTACTGCCGATAGACGTATATTGCCAGAAGGCACGGCCTATATTACCGACGTTGGTATGTGTGGAAATTACGATTCTATTCTTGGTTTTGATAAACAAGCCCCCATCGACAGGCTGTGTCAACGATATAATAACAATAGGCTTGAGGCCTGCCGCACCAATGGTGAAGTATGGGGAATAGCTGTTACAACCGATGATAAAACAGGTCTTGCCCTTTCAATTGAGCAATTCAAAATATAAATTCTTTTTTATCATAACTCAATCTTAAGCTTTTAAACATATAATGATAAAAGCAGGGTTTTTTGTTGCAATTATCAAACTTTTTCTGTAAAATCAAAAACAGGGAGAATAAACAATGAGAGAACAGATATTAAAGGCCGTTGCTGCTCCGCCCAAAATCTTGTGGGCGCCGTTTTTGCCCGTGCTTCTAAATATCGGTGTGCAATTTCCATTTATGTTCGCATCCATAGGAACATTTGGTGTCAACCCGCTTATCTTTGTTGCCACCATTGCTATTGTTCATTTGTTCATCATTATATGGTCAAGCAAAGAACCTCATATTTCAAATATGATACAGGGAGTCGGTCAGTGCTATCACTTCACTCACAATATTTATAAAGTAAAGGGGAAAAAATTTGCACCCTGATTTCGATTTTTTTAGCATCTTTGTGCGGGGATTAAGCAGCAAAGAAGTTATTGTAACAATTATAGGTTTTATTTCGGCAATATCTTTTGCCGGACTTTGGGTAACCAAATTTGGACGCATCTTTTTGCCGCAACCAAGCGAGTCCAGAGTGTCTGATTTTTTGCCTTTTAACAAATTGTTAGATGATGGAATGACCATTCGGTGCCAAAACAAATCACTCGTTCGCGTATTCAAAATTGAAGGTGCCGATCTCGCTTTTGCAACTGAAGAAACAAATATATCCATGGCCGAGGCGCGCAAAGCATGGCTTGATAATATGTCAGACTTGCAAATCACGTCAAGGGTCATAACTTTGCGCGAGAGAGTTCCTGCAGACAAAATAGAAAATACATTCGATAATCAAATTTTGGAACAAGTGGCATACACCTGGCAATCAACACTGAATCGTGTTTATGAAAATTCTCACTATATTATTATATCTGTTCCCGACAGAGATGATGCTCTAAAAGATCTTAATTATGCTTCTCAATCATTGATGGCGATTCTCAGCGAATACGGTGTTCGCCCGATGTATGAGGACGAAGAAAGCTCTCCTCTGGATAGCCCTTTCAATGTTTTTAGCCGTATATGCAGCCCTCTCTCCAAACCCAATCCCAAAGTTGGTAAAACCGAAAGTTTTCAACTCAGAGAACTTTTGACAGCAGATCACATCCATTTTACTGGTGAAGATGGTATAATTCGCTTTTTTGCCGGCGATAAAGAAAAATTAGCTATTGTCATGGGGATCAGAGCAAGTGGTGACTATATGGACGAGTCGATGACGATGTCCCTGTTAGCAATGGATTGTGAACTAAACCTTATACATAATATAAAATCCATATATCGACCGAAAGCTCGTGCTATCTTGATGCAACAACGCTCAATGGCGCGTATGACAAGCCTTTCTCCTGATGTTGTTGATCAATACAGCTATGCCATGAGTGCTATTGAAGACAGCGATGCCAACTATCAATCCCTATCCGAATATGCAATGGCGCTGGTTCTATATGGAGATACAAAGGACGATTTGTCTTTTGCCGAAAGTGAAGTGCAAAGAATATGCCGCTTATTCGGTACAACTCCAGTCCGCGAAAGTTGGGTTGCACAAGCTACATTTTTTGCTCAATTTCCAACATATGAGGTATATCCTCGGACTTATTTGTACCTTTCAAGAGTTATTACTGCGGCCATCAGTTTTGATAAGCCGTCAGAAGGTTTTAACAAATGTGACTGGGGGCCCGGTGCCATTACCACATTTCGCACGGTAAATGGTTCTGGTTATCGGTTCCAGTTTCACGTTTCTTCGGAAGAAGCCGCTGTTGCTCACTGCTGCATTATCGGACCAACCGGACAAGGTAAAACAACCTTACTTACATTTTTGGCTGGGCAAGCAATGCGCCACAAAGATTTGAAAGTGTTCTTCTTTGATCGTCACCGAGGTGCAGAAATTTTTACACGTTCAATTGGCGGAGCTTATATCGGGTTTGATGGAGACGAAAAAAATGTATCACTCAATCCATTTGACACCAAACCGACAGCAAACAATCGTGCATTCTTACGAAGCTGGATAAAATCTATTACAATGGTTGATGACGCGCTATCCGAACACGAGATTGCCCGCGCCGTAACGACTGCTTTTGATTACCTTAAACCAGAAGAAAGGATTATGGCCAACCTTCATAAAAGCTGTTTTTCACCAACCGGCAATGTCCGTCGAGAATTATACAGATGGGTTAATCCGGATCAATATGGCAAAATTTTTAATGCACAGAACGACAGTTTGGATTTGCATACCAAAAGATTTATGGCATTTGATTTCACCCATATTTTTGAAGATGAAACTTTGGCCCCTGCGGTCATTAGCTATATTATGCATCGTATTCAGTCCGAAACCGGAGAAACAGGTGTCCCTTCATTGATTATGATAGATGAGACTGCACCGATGTTAAAACACCCAATGTTCCGCGACTACTTTATTATCGGCTTACAAGAAGGACGTAAAAAACGCCAAGCTTATCTTTGTGCATTTCAACAGCCAAATATTATCGATTCGCTGGGCGTCGGTGAAGCAATCCGCGGTCAATGCCAAACTGTTCTCTTTTTCCGTAATCCGCAGGCTAGAGCCGAAGACTATGTCAACTGGAACCTAAATCAGCGTGAAATGGACTTTATTTTCGGAAAATCATATCGTGAATTCCCGTATGCCATACTGCTTTCGCGTCCGGCTACGGGAGAATCTGTAATTTTGGATGTGGATCTAAGTGGACTTGGACCATACCTGAAAATATATAACTCAAGTCGTAAAAATTTACTTTTGGTTGAAGATTTAATAAAACAATACGGAGAAGAGAATTTTGTTACAAAATATTTAAATTTTTCGTAATTTTAGCGAATTTTGTTTTATGAGAGCATTTTTAATGATATAATAAAGACTGCAGTGGATAACCACTATGGAGGGGAGCATGAAAAAGGGTATTATCACTATAATTGTTTGTGCAATGTTTGTATTTAATGCGAATGTTGCCAAAGCACAAATTCCTACAGTAGACTTTGGAAATATTGCCGGAACAATCGGTATTGTAACCCAAGGTATCACCAATGTTCAACAAGGAATAGATTCCATTAAAAATGCCAGTAAGTTTTTAGCAATCGTAGGCGATTCCGTTGGCACAATAACAAAATTTGCCGACAAAATTAAAGGTTATGTGGCAGATGCACAAGCAGCCATAGAAAAAGCAAAGCAGCGCATTTCTGAAGGTATGGAATTATACAACAAATATAAAGGCGAGATAGAAGACAGAAAAGCAAAATATCAGGCCTTGTTAGCAAGTATTCCAAATTATACGAACCCGAATTCATATAATGATGGCTCATCTTCCAGCGGCTCATCCTCTAATGGTTCATCTTCTAGCCAATCCCCATCCGTAGGTGGTTCATCTTATACCGGTGGCTCCTCATATTCCGGAAATCAATCATCACCTGCTGTAAATTCCGGAAGTTCCCAAAATTATGGCGGCTCCGCAAACAGTAACTCGTCTGCCGCAAAAGTTGTTGCTCCGGCAGCTTCAGGAGCAAGATCAATCTCTGTTGGCAGTTCAAAAGCCCAAAATCAAGTTTCTACCGCTGTTACCGGCAGAGTTAGCAGCCCTGCAACAGTTGCTACGCAAAGCTCTGGCTTTAGAACAACACCGCAAAGTCCAATCGTAACCCCAGCAAACAGCAAGGCTGCAGTACAGAACGATTCTACATCAAAAACTGTTAGTGCTCCCGCAGCAAAAGAAAATATGCAACCAGCCGGAAAAGAACTTCCTGCAACCAACAAGGATGTAAATTCTTTGTTTGACGAAGAGGACGAAGCTGATGATGACATCACTTCAGAAGAAAATGAAGAAAAGGAAGAAGTAGATGAAACGAAAAACATTAGTCGAAAAGCATTCTCTTCTCCGACAACAGATTTAGCAACAACAAAGTCCTCACAGACAAGTGCTAAAGATGCGGTTTCTGTACCTGATGCTTCAAAATCAGCAGCGACGACCGTAACAAAAACCCCGGCAGCTGCTACAACTGAAGCTTCTTCAAAAGCTCTCGATTCTTCAAAAAGTGTGGAAGCAACATCATCCAAAGTATCTGCTCCGACAGCTGTATCGACACCGAGCACATCCGGTTTCAGACAATCTCCGACAAACGTAGAAAAAAGATCACAAACGCTGCATTACACATCACATCTCGACTTTGCAGCAGAAACAAATAATTCTACCAAAGGAAGCGGATATGATAAAAACGGAATTTTTATCTTTGATGTCAAGTATTGCGATAAAAGTGTTGATGACTTATTGACCGAAAAAGGTACCAGAGATTGTTTGGTAAAGATTGTCAATAAAATAAACGATGACAATACTCACTTTGCTATTGAAAACAAAGCAGATTGTCAAAAAATGGTTTTCGACACTGCCGTAGCATTGCTCGCCGAAGCTGTGAATATGTTGGACGAAGCCTCAAATTATCAAGATACACTCGATGAACAGGGAGAACTTGGCGGCAATAGCAACAATACCAGAGATGATACTCAGGTGTTGGCAATGAGTTATGAACAAACGCAGTTGCTACTAAATAGGCTGACAATAATTCTATCCGGTGAAACAATTTTAAATGTTACTAAAGATATATGTGGATCATCTAAAAACGTCTTGGAAGAAAATGAAGTGGAAACAAGCAGTGGAGGTAAGTGATGAAAAAAAATTTACTAACATTGGTGTTGTTTTTCAGCCTAATTGTCTCATATCCAGCAAGAGCGGATTTTGAGGCTATACAAACCGTGTTGACGGTTATTGAAAATGTATCGAAAAAAATAGATAATGTATATGGTAAAGTTATTAAAGTTCAGGAAGAAATTAAAAAAATCCGCTCCGGACAAATTGGTCCTATAAACATAAATAACATTGTGTCAAAGGTTAGCAATGCTGTTGCTACAGCAAAGGAACTTGCGAGCGGTGGTGGCGGTACCTTAGTGAAAAAATTTGCAGCCAAAGTTAAAAAAGGAGCTATCTCTCAAGGTCTTGAGAACAAAGACAAAAAAGCTATCGAGGACGGCATCGTCAGCGAGACAATACCTATATATACAGATGAAGCGCAGACCGAGACTTTCCAAGCTATGGAAGATGCAAATTCCAGAATTTTACGAGAAGATCTTGCTCGTCTTTATGCATATGCTTTCACTTTGCGTTCAAACTTGGCTAAAGAAAGAGAAGAAAATGACGATACGCCATTGGAAACAACAGATTCACGCGAAATACTTGCATTAGCAAACAAAGAAGCTTTGGAAAGTGCCCGCCGTTTTAATCGAATTTTAGATATGCAGTCCTCCAAATCTACAATTTATCTTCGTTTGTTGTTGAGAACAATGAGTAAAAATGCGGATGACGAAAAGGAGGAATAGCCATGAAAAATAAACTGATAATATTTTTAACATGTGCAATGCTAGCTTTTTCCACTAACGCTGAAGCATTTATGTTGCCTCCGTTCAAAACTGACATTGCCGGAACCTTGCAAAAATATTTTACCATAATCAACACAAAGGTCCAAACAGTTAAAGACAAAATTAAAGAATCAACTGATTTGCAAGGTATAATTCAAAAAGGAAAAGATGCAATCGCAGAAGTCAAAGAATATGCGGCTAAAGTACGCAATGTCGTTGATAAAGTAAAAGGATTGAACCTGTCCAATATTGCCGGTGAATTCAGTAAAATTAACGAAACTATGAGTTCAACCAAATTGCAGTTTAATATGGAAGAACTTAATATTTCAAAAGAGTACAACAGTAAATTATCGTCCATTGAAGACAACATTCGAAAACTTGAAGAGGATACTCTTAAAAATTCTACTGATCAAAACAAAGTTACTCAAAATATGGCAAGAATTAAACAGCTTAACTCACAGAGAGGAGAATTGAAACAACAACTTTCTGGTAAACTTGATGGTGTAAAAGATAAGCTTTCTTCATCCTTATCTTCCTTGAAGGGTTTGAAAGATAAGGCTCTTGCCAGTTTGAAATCGTTGTCGTTTGATAATATACAAATCTTATCGAAGAACTACGATTCAAGCGAGGACTTAAACGAAGTATTCAACACTTTAACACCGCCGAAAGGCACGGAAATTACCCCGAGTGTTATAGCTTCATATAATACCAACTACAAGAAGTTCTGGCTTTCAGATGCTGTTGCTGTAACAAATAGAATTAGCACTGTTCGTAGCGAAGTGACAGAAGACAACGAAGACGCCGGAAAACTAACAGAGCAGGTTGCAAATATGGAGGGTAGCAATTCTGCAAAGATTACAGCTTTGGTTGAAGGTCGCAAGAAAAATATGCACGCGTTAATCACATATACAGAAATGGTTCTCTTAAAACTAAAAATTGACGTGGCGCAGGACCTTATGAAAGGGAGTTTCGAAGCCATAGATCCATCTGCTATTGAAGATTTTGACTTTAACAACTATCGTGTGACAGATGAAGACATACAACAAGACGAAGCCAACGATAACGAAACGTCCCCTTCTTCAACTGATACAACAAGCGGTGAAGCATTGCCGGAAGATATAGTTAATGAGTCCATTCAAGCAATGCAAGACAGTATGGACGCAATTAACAAGTATTCAACTTCCAACCGAGTTGGAAAATAGCAAAGGAGAAAAACAATGAAAAAGTCATCAGTAAAGTTCTCTTTAATATTTTTCATACTGCTGGGGTTGTCAATTACGCATGACGCATCAGCTCAGCTTCCTTTCGCAGCTTCATTCGACTTTGCTGGCGAAATAAAAGGTATTATACAAGATATTCAGGCAGCTCTAAAAACGGTTGAAACAAATGTTGTCGGTCGCATAAAAGATTCGTTAGGAAAACTGCAGGCTGCATATGATAAATATTCTGGCCAAATTACCAAAGTTATTGATAAAATTCCTGGAACCAAAGATTTTAAGATTGGTTCAGCACTCAGCAATGCATCCCATTCCGGCGGGTCGTCTTATCAAAATATAGATATTTATGATCCAGAAGCGGTAAAAGCAGCCTTTACTGAATTGTTCTTAACCTATCCGTCAGATGATAAATTGACTCAGATGGCCTATGATAGAAAATCAAATCAATTCTATTATGATACATTAGTCGAAGTAAAAGCAGCAATTATAGCGCTTGAGCAACAACTTGACAAATTGAGGGCGGAAGTTGATGATTTCAGTGAACAAGCAATGTCCGGCTCTGGAGAAGGCGGAGGAGAAGCTTCATCTGGTGGTGAAAGTGATGGCGCTGCAAGTTCCGAAGATGATAGCGGCATTATCTATAATGCATATTTATCAAACCGCAAATTTAATGATATATTGAAAGTTACCGAAGAAGTCGTCGCTCTTCAAAATCAATATTTTGCGGCAAAACTTTTGCGCAGACCGCGTCAAATTGAACCGGCACAACCTGAATCGGAAACTCAAAATAATTCATTTTTATATTTTCATCAACGATTCGATAATGGTCAGTTCTTAAAAGCAAAGGTAGCAGTTATTGATGATAAAGACGATTCCTTATCCGAGAAAACAACTAGCACTTCTGCAAAAGTGGCTGATGAAGAATCTCTGAAAACTCAGGTTACAGAAAAAACGTCAGCTGAAGCAACTCTAAAATCCCAGCCTGTAGCTTCTACAAAAGCCTCGGCTGAATCAACTCTAAAATCACAACCGACAGCTTCGGTAAAAACTTCAGCTGGAACAACTCTAAAATCACAGCCGGTAACTTCGGCAAAAGTTTCGACTGGAACAGTCCTAAAATCCCAACCGACTGCTTCAGTAAATGCTCAGACAACAATGTCTGCAAAGAGCCAAGCTGCAACTTCTGCACCTGCGGCAACCACTGGTGCAAAAACACAAGGAAGTTC
>JAGCFG010000072.1 GCA_017650255.1 Alphaproteobacteria bacterium
AAATCGCCCTGCAATTCATCTTTTTTCTCCATAGTCCTAACTTTTATATTTCCATCAGCAAAAGTCACCTGCAACAAGTGCTTCTTCAATGCCTGTTCTTTATTATAAATCGTTTTTCCCTGCTCGGTTTTCACCCATGCAAAGCCTCGCTGCAAAACCGACTCAACCGAAACAGACTCTAACCTTGCCGCAAAACCCGACAAAGCCTCCTTTTTTCTTGTCATAATATTTTCAATATAAATCGGCTTAATTTCGCTTAAAGCAAGCACATTTTCCTTCAAACTCAAATAATTTCCGAAAGCTAGCTTCAAGCGTTCAACTTTTTCATCAAGTTTTTGCACATTATCGCCCAAAATTTGTTCCAAATTCGGAATTCCTCTCGCCAAACCTTCCAAATAATTTTTCTTTTCTTCACAAAGCCTATGAACAGCATTAATCATCCGGCTTGTCTGCGTCATCAGTTTTGCAACAATCTCACTTTTTACCGGCACGGCAAATTCTGCCGCCCCTGTCGGTGTGGGTGCGCGCAAATCCGCAGCATAGTCAATCAGCATCGTATCTGTTTCATGCCCGACTGCCGATATAATCGGAATTTCCGAATTATAAACGGCTCTCACTACATTTTCTTCATTAAAACACCACAAATCTTCCAAACTTCCGCCGCCTCTCGCCACAATCAAAACATCTGGGCGCGGAATATCACCGTCTTTTGTCAATGCATTAAAACCGTCTATCGCTGCACTAATCTGCTCCGCAGCCCCTTCACCCTGCACCAAAGTCGGCCACACAATAATCCGACACGGAAATCTATCCCTGACTCTGTGAATAATATCTCTTATAACCGCACCTGTAGGGCTTGTAACCACACCTATAATCTGCGGCAAATAAGGAATTTGCTTTTTGTGCGCCGCATCAAACAACCCCTCATCAGCAAACTTTTTCTTTCTTTCTTCCAAAAGTTTCAACAAAGCGCCGCTTCCCGCGACTTCCATTTTTTCGATAACCAGTTGATAAGAGCTTTTTCCTGCAAAAGTAGTAATTCTACCAGTTGCCACAATCTCCAGTCCGTCTTCCGGCTTTACCGGCAGCGACATTGCCACACCTTTCCAACAAACAGCGGAAAGCACAGCATTTTCATCCTTCAACGACATATAATAGTGACCGGAATCTGCCCTTTTGCAGCCGAAAATCTCACCTCGAACCCTCACCGACTGAAAAGTTGTTTCAACCAACTTCTTAATTACGGCAGAAATCTCACTGACACTAAACTCTGGAATCTGTTCAATCATTTTTTATCCTTCACTGAAGCACGATTTTACAAAAATAGCTTATCAACGGCAACAAAAAAAATTTTTTTTCACAAGCTGAGCCTGATTATTTTTTTTTGCTTTAAAAGCGCAAAATCTGTGATAAATTAACAAGAAATTAAAACTAACAAAGAAAGAGCCTAATGACAAAAGTAGCAATTTGGTGTCGCCACAAAGATGACAACATAATCGGTATCGGCCCCAATATTCCATGGCACATAAAATCGGATTTTCAGCGCTTTCGCCGCATTACCGAGGGACAGAACATTGTCGCCGGACAGACAACTTATGAAAGTTTTCCCAACCGCACTCTGCCCAACCGCAATATCTATGTCCTCACTTTAGAAAAAGACTATACCACAAGCGACCCCGAGCACCATTTTGTCGTTAACGATATCAATTTCTTTAAAGACTTTGAACAAGATATATACATCTCCGGCGGCGCTTCGATTTACAAACTTTTTATGACCGGCGGACCAAATTTGATGCCCGATATTGTAGTCGATTGTGTTTATATGGGAGAACTAAATCCTAACCTAAAAGGTAAAGAAGTTGCTATAACCGATTGTATTAATGTCCTAAATGAAAAATACAGCCAAGTCATGCCAAATTTTGAGCTCGACAATATTGCCACCCGTGTTTTGATACGCAAAGGCGAATTTATCGAGCAATCAGTCTTAAAAAGAATTATTTTAGAAATTACTCAATTTTAATTAACAAAAAAAGGTAAAATTATGAAACAGTATTTAGAGTTGTTAAAAGACATTATGGAAAACGGACAGGACGGTGAAAACCGCACCGGAGAATGCGCCCGCAAAATTTTTGGTGCTCAAAAACGTTTTAACTTGCAAGAGGGATTTCCTCTGGTCACCACCAAAAAGATGTTTCATAAAGGAATTATTTATGAACTTCTTTGGTTTTTGCAAGGTAACACCAACATCAAATACCTCTTGGACAACAATGTCCATATTTGGGATGAGTGGGCCGACGAAAACGGTGACTTGGGGCCGGTATATGGTCACCAATGGCGCGACTGGAACTCCGACGGCATTGACCAGATCAAAGATGTGATTGACCGCATCAAAAAAGATCCGACCGATCGCAGACTGATTGTCACTGCATGGAATCCTTCGCAAATCGGACAAATGGCCTTGGCTCCCTGCCACTGTCTTTTCCAATTTGATGTAACTCCCGATGGCAAGCTTAATTGCCAACTCTATCAACGCAGTTGCGATATGTTTCTCGGTGTTCCTTTCAACATCGCTTCTTATGCCTTGCTCACCATGATGATTGCCCAAGTCTGCGGTCTCAAAGCCGGAGAGTTTGTCCATACTTATGGCAATGCACACATTTATCACAATCACTTCGAGCAGGTCAAAGAACAGCTGACCAGAACACCATATCCTTTGCCGCAGATGAAAATCAATCCATCTGTCAAAAACATTGATGATTTCAGGTTCGAAGACTTTGAACTCATCAACTATCAATGCCATCCGGCAATCAAAGGCGAAGTCGCCGTATAAGTGCATATTTTATAAATCCCGCTCAGTTTATTATTGGGCGGGATTTTTTCTTTTCTGTAACGGAGAATAAAATGAACGAAATCAAAGATTTTTTAAGTAACTATTGCAAAAGTGTCGACAGCGTAACTTCCGAAAACAGCCGCAACGACCGAGTTTTTTTTGAGCAAATGCAAAAACTCTCCGCTTGGCTTAACGGCAACTATTCAAGAATGGACACCGCCATGACCGGACTTGCCGGCGAAGTCGGCGAATGTTGCGATTTGTGGAAAAAGCTCAAATTTCAGGGCAAAGACTTGAGCGAAGAAAACCGTCAAAAACTCATTGACGAGCTCGGCGATGTCTGTTGGTATTTATCCCAAGCCGCAATGGCCTTAGGTATCGGCATTGAAGAAATAATCGAAAAAAATATGCAAAAAATCATAACCCGCTACCCCAACGGTTTTTCTCCCGCACATACCAACAAATAAGTCTATCCATACAAAAACATTGACAAAATTATAAAAACTCGCTACATAAGTAGTGTTAATGAGCATATTATTAGTATTAATTAAATAAAAAAAGTTATTGAACAAGTACTTATTTGGACTTTAGCAGTCCTGTTATTAATCACAATTATCACCCTTGCTTGGGTGGTAAATAACAACCGACCTTCCCGTTATCGTCGTCGCAACAATCTCATTCGTTTTGATGTCAACTGCAATTTTGACATCTTTGAAGGCAAAGAATACGTTATCAATATTGTAGCCGACTTTAAGGGAAAAATATCTAACGAAGATGTTACAAAAATTATGCAAATCGTCAGAGAGACATATCGTAAAACTGATGGTTTGGAAGGCTACAAAAGAGATGACGCAAAGTTTGTAAAAAATTTTACAGACGATGTAAATGCCCAACTGGCTCCATTGCATATAAAAATGGAAAACCCAGAAATTCTCTTCTACAAATTTACGGTATAATTCCTAACACCCCTGTTGAAACATTTTCAGCGGGGGTTTTAAAATTCAAAAACATATAAATTGCATTGA
>JAGCFG010000073.1 GCA_017650255.1 Alphaproteobacteria bacterium
AGTCTTTCCAGTCATCCATAGTATAAAAATATGTTTCGCAGGAAAAAGCTCCGTTTTCAGGTTTTGATATAATATATTTTGAAAAGCTTCCGCCTAAAAAAGCTAAGGCAGCACCATCGCCTATATGAAAAAATATGCCTTTATCTTTATTATATACAACACCTACAAGTGTTGCGGCAAAGGACATAATCCCACGAGGGTTGTTTTTTGAGTTTAGTCGATGAAATAGCAATTTTTCTCTTGCGATTTCTATAGAGCTAATGATTGCATTTTTAATTTCGGAAAAAGGTACATTTGGCAGTAGGTCAACAAGCGTATCGCATATAACTTTTGCTCCGATACGTCCATATTTTGCAGAACCGGCACCATCTGATATAATGCCTACAAAATTTTCTCCTTTGCTGGAATATTTGCAATAATCTTGACAGGGCATATTGCGTGTTTTGTGCAATGGACCGGTTACGCAAGCTGATAAAACCCTGATTTTTTTATTATCCCTCATCCCAATTACCTGTATCATCAAGATAGTCAGAAGCGTTAGGCGCAGCTTTGGAGATGCATGAAACGCTGCGGCTCAACCAAAGGAAAAATTCGGTAAATTTCATACCGCTTAAACGTTTTGGACTGTTGAGTGAAAATTTTGCTAATTTTTCTAAATTTGCACCTTCTGTTCCGACAGCATGTATAATTACTTTTTTGTTCTTTTGTGCCTGACAGCATTTTTTTGCAATGCTTTCCCAGTCATAATCAGTTGGTTCTCCGTCGCTTATAAGAAATATCCACGGGCGTTTTGATGTTATGCCGCAATTATCATAAAGGCATTTTTGCTCCTCTATTTTGAGAAGAGCTAGCTCCATAGCTTTTCCTAATGGTGTTAAGCCACCGGCAATCATCTCTGGGGCAGAAAAATTCATGGCATCAATCCAGTCTGAAGAGATTTCGGTTTCATCTTTTCCAAAGGCTTTGATAATCAAAATTTGAACGCGTGAACTAGCATCTATATCTTCTTTGAGTTCTTTTTCCAGAGCCTTTAATCCAATGTTTAGTTGTTTTATTGGTTCTCCTCTCATTGACCCAGAACAGTCCAAAACCAAAACACAAGGTGTACGTTCATTTGCATTGTCAGCAAATTCGACGTATGGAATCATTTCGTTTGTAAAGTTGTTTTCTGAACTCATATTTTTTTCCTTTTATTCGCGAGGATAGTCATGAGGGTATCCGCTACCTTCAATTGCAATCGGAGCAGATGTTTTTCCGCAGGCACTGACGGCAAAGGCAATAAATAGAAATAAAACGGCGAGAACTACTTTTATATAATTATGCATATTTTTTACCTTTCGCTTGTATGTTTTATTGTAATGTTTATATTATAAATATAAGAGAAATACAAAAATAATGTTAACTTTATTAAATAAAAAATATGAAAATTTTTAGAATATTTGCTGTTTTTATGTTTGTTCTTTTCCCCTTTTCTGTTCAAGCCGTTAGAAAAGCGAACATTTATGATATACCCAGGGCTTTGCCTAAAAAAGAGCTGATAAGTGAGACGGGAAATAGAGTTGCGCTTAGTGATTTTGAAGGCGATTTTGTAATTGCAATTTTTTGGTCAAGGTATTGCGTGCCTTGCGTTAGAGAGTTGAAAAAGCTTAGTAATTTTGTGGAACAGACAAAAACAAATGGTGTCAGAGTAATAATGATTTCGCCAAAAGCTGAGTGGATTTCGGGTTTTTCGGAACAAAGACTTTTTATGAAACGTTTTGGAGCTGAAAATTTGGAAATTTATGTTGATGAAAAAGAAGCTGTTGCCTCGTCTTTTGGAGTTTTTTCTTCACCGATAAGTATATTAATAAGCCGCGATGGTTTTGAGATAGGCCGGATAAGAGGCAGTCTCGATTGGGACTCTTCTGATGTTATTGACTATATATATAAGGTCAAAGCCGAGAATGGTTAACGCTTTATATCTTGTATCATAAATAAGTTTTTGCCCATTGTTAAGCGGCGTTCTTGCGTTTCTATTGAAGTGGCCAGATTTAGGTTTCCGCTTTTTATAATTGAACGCACTTGGTCACCTTGAGTTGTATCAGGGTTTGCAAAAAGGAAGGTGGCGTGAGGCTCTTTGTTTTTTATTCCTTCAAGCGTTTGGTGCAATACGGCCAATATGCCGCGAGAGAACAAGTCATATGCTAATTCTTCATTCATTCCGGCAGATGTTGCATATTTTACCACGGAATTTATGGCATCGGTTACGTTGTTTGCGTGAATGCTTGATAGTACCAAGTGTCCAGAAGTGCAAGCGCGCAAAACTTCACTGGCTGTATCCGGAGTTCTGATTTCTCCAACCATGATGAAACGTGGTTTTGAACGCAATGCAGATTTGAGGCAATTTCCCCAATTTCCGTTTACGGGTTGCGTTTGCTTGCAAAGTGCCAAACTGCCGTTAGCAGCTTTGTAAATACCATCCAGAGGCATTTCTGCCGGATCTTCAATTGTGTAGGCAAATCCACCTTGCGCAAATAGAAATTCTTTAAGCAAAGCAGAAATGGCTGTGGTTTTTCCGGCTCCTGTAGGTCCCGACCATAAGATCAGTCCCATGGCGTTGTTGAGGGACAGAAGATATCTGCGCAGTTCTACTGGGAATCCCAGTTTTGAAAAAGATGGGACTTCTCTTGGCATTTTTCGTGCGCAATATTGTATTCCGTATAATGATACGCTTCTTTCGACACGATATGATATTTTTTCATATATTACGGAATAGCTCGGATTGTGTCCGTCATAAGTTTTTTCGACAAGATCGAAAAACGTTCTAAAATCTTCGGGCTCAATTCTGGCTAGTCCATTTTCGGTGTTGCTGTCATTAATAAATACCAATTTTTCCGGAGTAATATAAATATCTGAAAAATCTATATCGTTTAATTTTGTCATTTTCTTACTTTCTATAGTTAATTGATAATTTCGTTAGGATAAATTCCGTATAAATCATTGCGGTTTACCCAGCCTTCAATAGTGGAAAATTTAATCAGGCAAAAATCTTTTTGTTCAGGGCACTTTTC
>JAGCFG010000009.1 GCA_017650255.1 Alphaproteobacteria bacterium
CCCCCCACAGAAATAGGTAATATATTGCCCTCTCACGAGAATATGATTGCTATAACTTCCGGCAAAGGTGGCGTTGGAAAAACGTGGTTTTCCATAACACTGGCCCATGCTCTTAGCCTTTCGCGAAAAAAAATACTTTTTTTTGACGGCGATCTTGGTTTATCCAATATTGACAATCAGATGGGATTGATGACTACGAACGACTTAAGTAATGCAATAACCGGCATGACGACACTGAATCAAATTATCAATACGATAACAGTCGACAAGGTTCACTTTGACGTTATTGCTGGACGTTCAGGTTCTTCAAAACTATCCTCCATGCCAATCGGGCGTCTGCAAATTCTGGCTGAGGATTTATCTCTTTTAGCATCAAAATATAATAAAGTTTTATTGGATTTGGGAAATGGTATAGACCACTCAATTCGCATTTTATCAGGTATTGCAAAAAACATTATAGTTCTCTGTACTGATGATACATCCTCTTTAACAGAAGCCTATGGCGTAATAAAGACCATATCTTCTCAATACCCGAAATGCAAAATCTCCGTTGTTGTAAATCAGGCAACTACCATTCAGGCAGGAGAAAGAACGTACGAAACTCTTAACAAAGCCTGCCATTCTTTTTTGGGGATGTCTCCGTCTTTGTTAGGAGTGGTCAGAAAAGATGGTAGAGTTCGCGATACAATACGCAACCAAATGACCATAATCTCTCGTTACCCGACCTCGGAGGCCGTAAAAGATGTAATCGAAATAGCAAGAAAGTTATAACTATGAAAGACGCACTGGGATATTATGAAATTTTAGAAATAAATTCTGTTGAAGATATTGCTGACATAAAGTCAAAATATCATAAACTTGCAAAATACTGGCATCCCGATTCCAATAAGGACCCTCAAGCTATGGAGCATTTTCAAAAAATCTCTGTTGCATATGAGGTTTTGAGTGATGAAGAAAAACGACTCAAATATGATATGTTAAGCCAAATATATAATTCTTCCAATTTTCCTGATATGGATAATTTAAGTATTATAAAAAGCAAAAACAACGAAGAAAATCCTTTTGTTAGAATTATCATGCTGCAAAAAGTTATAGGAAAAATATTTTCCTATTCTGTAAAAACAGACAAATTGGTATGCTCTTATATTCAGGCAAAACAAGAAGTTTTGCATTATTCTTTTATAAATTGGTTCTGTGGTTGGTGGCATCCGAAGTCTTTTATCCTAAATGCCAAGGCTATCATAAATAATATAAAAAATATCAATAGCAACACCACAGACAATCTTGTGCTTTGGATTCACAATGCTGTTGCCTATCATCAAGCCGGACAAGATACAAAAGCCATTATATCAGTTCAACAGGCAATGCAGTACGGCGATCTCACGCAACGAAAACTCTTAAATGATTTTATAAATAGCCTAAATATCAAACTTCCACAAAAAAATATTTCTTGGCGAAGTAAAAATCTAATATTTTTACAATTAATTGTCCCATTTTTGATGGTGCTGATAGCCTCATATCCTTATTTCCAAAGCATCAGCTTAAACAAATACATGAATAAAAACAATGAAATCACATATTTCCAAAAAGTAAAATTAAATAATGGAACGGAAATCGTTGACGATATGGTTGTTTCGAAAATATTTTCAATTCCGATAAATGTAAATGACAATACAAAATTATATCACCTTAAATCATCAACAAAAATTTTGTATGGCCCAAATGATAATTTTGATGTTATTGCCCAAGGAAAGTCTCAACAAACAGTTCGTATCACCGGGTTTACTGCTGACAAAAGTTGGTACAGAATTATGCTCGACGATGGCTCTATGGGCTTTATTCCTAAAAACTCAATAGAGCAGGGAGTAGGCACACCGCCACCCTATGGCAGCAAAATCATACCATAAATATCCATAATACAATTATCCTAAAGGTGTAAGATTTTTTTTAGTTTTGAATACTATTTTTCCCCACTAGCAGATAGGATAGTTTTGTGCTTAGATTCCCAAATGATTAATAGTTAGGGGAGGCGAAAAAATGGCTCAGTCCAATAAGTTTAAAAACATATATACCGATTGTGACCGAGAACTTATACTTATTGATAAAATATACCAAAGTTTTGAAGCTCTGGAATACACTCTTGGACAATTAAAATTGGAAGAGCCTCTTTTCATAACTTATATAGCAAAAAAATCCTTCGCCGACAAAGTATTGGAACAAGTCAAACACTGCCACGAAAAATTAAAAACTCGAAAATACTTAAATTGATTATTCTCTTTTCCAACAAGTGCCGTTAGGTGTATCTTCAAGCAAAATGCCTTGTGTTTTCAACTTATTGCGAATTTCATCGGCCTTAGCCCAATTTTTCGCTTTTTTAGCTTCTGCTCTCTCGGCAATCAGAGAATCAATCTCTTCATCACTCATATTTCCTTCAACAGAACTCCCTGACTTAAACCACAATTCCGGAGATTGATATAACAATCCCATAACTTTTGCGGAAGAAAGCAGTAAAGACTTATATTTCTGCTTATCATCAAAAGATTCAGCCTTATTCAAATCATTTACAATCTCGTGAAGCCGGGATATTGCAAGAGGTGTATTAATATCGTCTGTCAAAGCCTCCATAACCTTTGTATCGGGAGCGACTTCAAGTATCGAAATATCCGCATTTTTCAACAGAGCATTATAAAACTTATCCAAAACTTGCTTTGCCTGTTTCAATCCCTCAAAAGTAAAATTAAAAGGTTGATGATAATGTGAACTTATAAACAACAATCTCAAGGATTCCGCAGGATATTGCGATACAATTTCTTTCACCGTATGAAAGTTGCCCAAAGATTTTGACATCTTTACCCCGTCAACCATCAACATACCAGCGTGAACCCAATATTTTGCATAAGTATCATTCGGATGCGCACACAAAGACTGAGCACATTCGTTTTCATGATGAGGAAAAATCAAATCTGAACCGCCGCCGTGAATATCAAAAGAATTGCCTAAATATTTTGAACTCATTACCGAACATTCTAAATGCCATCCCGGGCGTCCAAAACCCCAAGGGCTGTCCCATCCTGGCTGGTCATCATCAGAAGGCTTCCACAAGATAAAATCGGCAGGATTCTTTTTATATTCCGCAACTTCAATTCTTGCTCCGGCCAGCATTTCTTTCATACTTCTGCCCGACAAAAAACCATATTTCGGCATTGAATCAACATCAAACAGCACATGACCGTTGACCTCATAAGCATGTCCGTTATCAATCAATATTTTAATCATATCAATCATTTCCGGAACAAACTCTGTTGCCTTTGGTCTATAATCAGGATCCAAAACATTCAAAGCCTTCATATCTTCCAAATACCACTGATATGTTTCTGCGGTAATCTCCTCAATCGGTTTTCCGGTTTCTTTATGTTTGTTCAAAATTTTATCATCAATATCCGTAATATTAGAAACATAGGTAACATTTTTTTCGCCGTAAACTTCTCTCAAAATTCTGTTTAAGATATCAAAAACAACGGCAGATTTTGCATTACCCAAATGCGCACGGTCATAAACAGTCGGTCCGCAAACATACATTCTGACATTTTTCTCATCTATCGGACTAAATTTTTCTTTTCTTCTGGTAAGGGTATTATGCAAAAACATAAAAACAAACTCCTAAGCAACAATTCCGTTAAGTCTTTTATAAACACGTTCATAACCGATTAGCGGCAACAATGTCTTGAGCTCCGGACCGGCATCTTTTGCAGTGATAGCCAAGCGCAAAGGATGAAAAAGTTCTTTTCCTTTTGTTCCGGTCTGTGCTTTTATCTCGCTTGTCCATTGAGCAAAAGTGTCGTCGTTCCACGGTTCTTGCGGCAACAAATCTGCAGCTTTTTTGCACAAATCTGCATTTTCAATCACCGGCTTAACCTCTTTGCAGCATATATCAACCCATTGCTGACAATCAGAGACAATATCCAAATTTCCTTTGATGGTTTCCCAAAACTTTTCTTCCAAATCAACTCTGTCTTTTATCGCCGCAAAAGGCATATTACGCACCAAATGCGTGCTAAAATGCGCCAATTCTTCTTCAGAAAATTTTGGTTGTGCACGTCCGATTTTATGAAAATCCAAAGTCATTGCCAAACTTTGCAAATCATAAAACGGCAAAATACCTTCCGAAGTTCCGAGTTTTGCCAAATAAGAAGAAATAGCCATAGGCTCAATTCCTCTTTCTTTCAAATCCAAAACCCCGATACTCCCCAGTCTTTTTGACAACTTTCCCTCTTGTCCGGTCAACAACGGCAAATGTGCAAAAGTGGGAACCTTGCCGCCGATAGCCTCAAACATCTGAATTTGCGCCGCGGTATTTGTAACATGGTCCTCGCCGCGCACAATATGAGTAATCCCGAAATCACTGTCATCAATAACCGAAGGCAAATGATACAAATAGCTTCCGTCTGCTCTGATAATAACCGGATCGCTCAAATTTTTAGCCTCATATTTGCACTCGCCTCTGATCATATCCTGCCAGACAATGTCGCCGTCATTTAGCTTAAAACGATAGTGAGGTTTGCGTCCTTCTTTTTCATAAATTTCAATTTGCTCTGCACTCAGCTTCAAAGCACTGCGGTCATAAATCGGCGGCAAGCCTTTTGTCATGAGCTTTTTGCGCATCATATCAAGCTCTTCGGCTGTTTCATAGCAGGGATAAATACGGCCGTCTTCAATCAGTTTTTTGGTAACTTCTTCATATCTTTCAAAGCGCTTCGACTGCTTTGCTTCGCTATCCCAGTTCAAACCGAGCCACTCCAAACTTTCTCTAATGGCTTTTTCATACTCGGGTTTAGATCTTTCTTTATCCGTATCATCAATGCGCAACATAAAATGTCCGCCGTTTTTTCTGGCCAACAGCCAGTTAAAAATAGCCGTACGGGTATTGCCGATATGCATATATCCGGTAGGCGAAGGAGCAAATCTAACTTTGATAGCACTCATAACCGTAAATCCTCTTCATTTAATTGGTTTCGAATTTTATAGATTTATTCCTTTAATTTCAAGGATTTTTTTCAAAATCATATCATAAACAAAAAACACCCGCCTAAAAAAGACGGGTGCAATTCTTGCTTATAAAGCACTTATTATTTTTTTGCCTTTGCGGCCGGTTTCTTAGCCGGAGCTTTTTTTACAGCAACTTTTTTAGCAGCTGTTTTTTTAGCCGGAGCTTTTTTTACGGCAGCCTTTTTAGCAGCCGGTTTTTTAGCCGGAGCTTTTTTTACGGCAACTTTTTTAGCAGCCGGTTTTTTAGCCGGAGCTTTTTTTACAGCAACTTTTTTAGCAGCCGGTTTTTTAGCCGGAGCTTTTTTTACAGCAACTTTTTTAACAGCCGGTTTTTTAGCAAC
>JAGCFG010000074.1 GCA_017650255.1 Alphaproteobacteria bacterium
ATTTTTATCCTTTGCCGACAAACACTTTCATGTTACTCATCACAATAATATCAGGAGTCATAATCGGCATTATAATCGGCTAAAAAGTAAAAATAACCCAACTCCCGCAAATGGTTGCCGCTTTCAACGGCCTTGGCGGCGGTGCCGCCGTCTGCATCTCTTTTGAAGAAATTTCCGGTTTCACCGACTGTCCGCTTCCCGTTATTCTGGGCTGTGCCATCGGAGCAATAACTTTTTCCGGCTCAATAATTGCTTTCTGCAAACTGCAGGGACTGATATCGAAAACCATAAAAAAAACAAACTTTCTCCTTACGTCAAACATCCTTTTTTTTCTGCTCACAATTGCTTCAGGAATATATTTTCACATTGACAACTCTTTTATAAACATCTTCACATTGGCAATAATCTCCTCCATATGGGGAATTGTAATAGTTATGCCGATTGGCGGTGCCGATATGCCGATTGTTATATCCGTGCTCAACTCATTTTCAGGCTGGGCATCTGTTGCAATCGGCTTCTCTCAGCAAAACATTTTGATGATTACCGTCGGAACAATCATCGGCATCAGCGGCAGCATATTGGCCATAATCATGACAAAATCTATGAATCGCTCTATAAAAGACATATTTTTTATTAAAAAATCTTCTTTAAAAAACAACATTTTTATGGAAAATATCGCAACAACCGGCAGTCCTCAAGATGCTGCTTTCATTATGCAAAATGCACAAAAAGTCATAATTGTTCCCGGATTCGGCATGGCGGCCGCCTCTGCACAGCATGCCCTAAAAACCATGGGCGATTTATTGCAAAAAAAATTCGGAGTAAATGTAAAATATGCCATTCATCCGGTCGCCGGCAGAATGCCGGGACATATGAATGTTTTACTTGCAGAAGCAAATGTAAATTACAATGATGTCTATCAGCTTGAAGACATAAATCGCGAATTTTCAACAGCCGATGTTGCCTATGTCATCGGAGCAAATGACATAACCAACCCAGAAGCAAAAAACAATCCATTATCACCTTTATACGGAATGCCGATTTTAGAAGTTGCTGCTGCAAAAACAGTTTTTTTCGTAAAAAGATCTCTCAATACCGGATATTCCGGTGCCGAAAATCCGCTGTTTTTTGCCCCCAACACCTATATGTTATATGGCGATGCCAAAAAAGTTACCGAAGAAATTGATAAATACCTAGAGCAAAGTGCTTAAAAATCCAAGCAGTAAAAACACATAAAAAACAATGCCAAACGGATACTTAAATGCAATCCTAAAATCTGCCGAAGAAGGCATTGCGTTCTCAATAATTATAGTCTGCAGCAAAACATAACAAACATAATTCAAACGTGTCAATTCCATGTGTGGAAGCCAATATCTGTTGAGATAAAAGCCCACAACTAACAAAAACAATGGCGCCATTGCCGACGGCAACGCATTATAAAATGTAATGTTCCTAAAACCGACACTCCCCATAACATATTTTCCGTCCGAACTCTTTTTGGGAAACAAATAAAAATTAGACGGCTGTGCATTCAAAACCAACCCTACCAAAAAATGCATAAACTCATGCAGCACCGTCCCCGGAATGTTTACCAACGCACAAGTCCACATATCATCATATGTTTTATATTTTAGGTGTAACAAAACTATAACCAGCAAAATCAAAAAAAATCGATTATTAACCAATGGCAATAAGACTTCAGAACTATTGCACCACAACCACAAATTATGTAAAAACAATACCAAATCTGCCATACTAAATATCTTCCAAAACAGATGTTCCTGCCAAAAATACGTTCAAGAAGATCTGAACCAAATCCTGCCCACTGATTGTGCTTTTCTTTTGCATCAGCTCACTTATTAACACAGCACTCAAACCACTCAAAGCAAGCAACAACACCTGACGCATCGTTTTTTTGCGTTGCCTATCCAGCTTTGAAAACAAATTATAAAAATCCCGATTCGCAAAATTTACTACCTTTACCAATATTTTTTTATAGTTTCGAGAAAAATTATATTCGCCATTCTTAAAATGAAAATTATACAGCAAAAACCACAACTGACGATTTTCAAGCACAAATTTTGCAAAAACATTTGCCAAACAATTCAAATTTTTATAACTGTCATCTCCAAATTGCACGTCTGACATATCTTTCAAAAGTTCTTTTAATGTCTGCTCATTCTGCTCTGCAACAAAATCATCCATACTACTGAACTGATTATAAATTGTTCCGATAGAACACCCCGAAGCCTCCGAAAGCTTGCGCGCAGTAAGAAAATCTGCACCTTTTTCGCAAACAAGTGCTCTTCCTGCTTTCAACAATTTTTTATGAATTTCATCTCTAATATTTTGCATCTCGATCGCATTTTAACAAATTTTTTATGAATCTTCGCTTATTATAAAGTAATTCTTATTTGTATTCAATTTTTTTATATCTGAACGAGGATAATTTTATGTTGCGCTTTTATTTTTATCTTTTTCTCGGCTTGATTATCTGCTCCAAAGCAATGGCAGCCAATGATGGTGATTTCTATGAAGAATTTTTAATTTCGACCGATGTCCAACTCGAAGAAAATGCTGTCAAAGCAAAAAATAAAGCCAGCGACTTATTAAACCAAAAAAGCGCCCCAATAACTTTGGACAATGCAGAGAGCCTTTCCACACAAATCAAACATACACAGCGCGAAAATTCTTATAACCGATCGAACCACTCTTTGATGCTTGACAACACAGATAACAAATATGGCGAAGGTCCCTTTGGTCTTCCTTGGGGAGCAAGCTACAACCAAATTCAAAATCTTGGTATAGAACTGACACAAACCCCCATCAAAGACTATCCCAACAGCTTTATTGCCCGCAAATTGCCCAACCCGATATCAGATATTGCAAAAGTATACATAACCCTCGGAGACGACAACCTGCTTTGGCGGATTATTGCCTATGGAATTCCAACAGAAGATACTCCAGATGGCTCAAAAGTAATGCAAACATATCGAAAATATTGCAATCTGTTGAACAAAAAGTACGGCAACGAAAAGCAATATTATACCCCGAAAATATCACTAATAGAAAAAAAGACAGTCAATGAAAAGGGCAAAGTAAAAATAGAAACCGAAAAATATGAAGAACCCATTGGCAACAAAAATTTTCTCTCACAACTCCAAAGCGGGGAAGCTGTGCTTTATTCCACCTTTGAAAACTCAAAAATCGGAGCCGTTGTCAGCGTTAATGTCAATGGTGAGGGAAAAAGTTATATTATCATTGACTTTACCAATTTACAGATATTAAAAGAACAGGAAGACAAAACTCTCGACGCTTTATAAAACCTATCAGGAATAAATATATGACTAAAGTTTGTTTTTGCGGAATTTCTGGCAATGGCATGAGCCCCTTAGCACAAATACTAGCTCTCAAAGGGTTTGATGTATATGGTTCTGACCGCAGCTTTGACAACAACCTCGACAAAGAAAATCGCTCTGCGTTGGAAAGTATGGGAATAAAAATTATTCCGCAAAACGGACTGTACATAACCCCCGACATGGAAATTTACGTATCTGCAGCCCTAGATGAAAATAATCCCGATATCAAAACCGCACAAAGACTTGGCCTCAACATAAAACAGCGCTCAGACCTTTTGGCAGAGATATTTGCCGAATACCCCTGCGGTGTTGCTGTCGGCGGCACTTCCGGCAAAACAACCACAACTGCAATGATTGGTTATATTTTAGATTCGCTAGGCAAAAAACCTTGCATGATCAACGGAGGAATGCTGCGCAATTATCAAGACAAAAAAGGCTTGCCGAATTTTATATACAACAAAGATAATATCTGCGTTATCGAAGCCGACGAAAGCGACGGCTCTATCAAAAAATATCACCCCAACATAGGACTTATCAATAATATTTCACACGACCATACGTCAATGGAAAAATTGATAGAATATTTCACTGCTTTTGCAAAAAACTGCAAAGATGCACTTGTCACCAATTACGACTGTGAACTAACCCGTAATATGAAGCACAGCAAAAAGGTAATCACTTTTTCTACACAAAATCCCCAAGCTGACTTTTTTGCAAACAATATCAAATTTTTCCCTAATGGAATTCACTACGATTTTCGCGGCCAAACTTTTTCGCTAAATTTATTTGGTGCATTCAATGTTTCTAATGCTCTTGCAGCCATTGCTGTCTGCTCCCAACTGGAAATTTCTCCGTTAGAAGCCGCAAAAACTCTCGAAAAATTTACCGGAATAAAAAGAAGGCTCGAAATTGTCGGTACAACAGAAAACAATATTACCTTAATTGATGATTTTGCTCACAATCCCAGCAAAATTTCGTCTTCACTCCAAGCCCTGAAAGCATATCAAGGAAGACTTATTGTTATGTATCAACCTCACAGCGCATTTTCTGCCAAAAACACCGGACTTGAAGTCGCACAAGTAGTTGCACAAACTTTGGATAAAAACGATATATTTTTAATGCCTGAAATTTATATGCTGGATAAAAATATCGACCCCGATATCAGCTCAGCAAACATTGTTAATACCATAAAAAACAAGGGATTTAACAACGCTTTCTTTTTTGAAAAAAAACAACAAATTTACCAATATATTCTCGACAAAGCACAATCAAATGACAGAATAGTCATCATGGGCGCAAGAGACAACAGCTTGCCGAATTTCAGCCGCAACATCCTAAAAGAGTTTTTTACAAAAAATGCCAAAAAGCATGCCAGTTAGACACAGCCAGCTGCCCCAAAAGTTTTTGATACAAAATCAATCCCTCCCAGCCTCTGACATTATATGCCAGCAAATTTCCGCACATCCACAAATTTGCCGCAGGTAAAAACATAAAGCAGAATAATGCACCCAGCTTTTTCAAATCAGTCTGTTCATTGTGTAATTGTGAAAAAACAATATCAACGTAATATCCTGCAAAATATCCGAACAACAAATGGTATAAAAGACCAATTTTTAAGAACATCATAACCACTGCAGCCACAACAGCATATACGGCACAAAAGAACGGGAAAAAATACGGAGCAGCAATTATCAGCCAATTTCCAATTCCCTCAAACTTCATCGATCCACCGGTATCGTCAGACTTTATTTCCACTCTCTTTACTTTATGAAAAGTCAAAAAAGCAAAAAGACTATGTGTAAGTTCATGTCCCAAAACCTGAATAGAAGCTCGAACGCTTTTATCCATACTCATCGAAGAAATAAAATACAGAAACCCCCCGCCCAAAAAGAACAAAAAGCGAGTATTTGTAAAATTAAAATATCTGACAGAGCACAACAACGCCGGCAACATTATTACTGCAAAAACTGCCGTCGGCCATTTAAGAACATTTATAATTTTATCTATCAAATCTCTCATCAAGGGCAATATATACTCAAATTTTATAATTTTCATCAAAATTAAAGCATCTGTTAATATTAATGTTGTAAATATGTTATATATTGCTAGAATTAGTGTGAATAAATTTTCAAAGGATAATATTATGATTAATAATTTTGACTTTATTATCAATGACGAAGACGAGGTTATGCTACTCATATACGCACGCGACAGCCAACCTCAGGATGCCGTAATTGACATTAATGCCGAAGATAAAACTGGGGTGTTGCGCCGCAACGCTACCGATTCCATTATACTGCAAGATATTCCTGAAGACGTTATTGACAGCCTTCAGGACGCCGACAGTCTTTTGGTTTGCGAACTTAGCATTGAAGAAAAAGAAGAAGATACAAAAATCATCAATGCATACGAAGCGGATATAAATTTATAAAAATCATTTTGACAACCTGTTATCCAACCTGTCTTCCTCAAGGCCGGAAGGATCTTGGTGTATAATAACTTGTGAATTCGGAAACTCTTTTTTTATCGCTCTTTCCACCGTTTCAGTCATATCATGAGCCTCATAAAGCGACAAATTCCCATCCAATTCAAGATGAAACTCAAACATATAAGTTCCGCCCAAATCGTGGCTGCGCAAGTCATGTATTCCAGCACAAAAATCAAAACCATTAACAATATCATATACTTTTTTTCTTATATCTTCCGGCAACTCTCTGTCGAGCAACATATAAACCGCCACCTTTGCCAAACCATATGCATTCCACAACAAGTATACCGATATAAAAATCGCCGCCAATGTATCAAACCAATTAATCTTAAACCATTTTACCATCAACAAACTTACTACAATGGCGCCATTTGTTGCTAAATCAACCACATAGTGCAAACTGTCAGCACTAACCGCTAATGATCCTGTTTTTTTGACAACATAATTTTGAAATGCAACCAGAATCAAAGTCAAAACGATGCTTGCGCAAATAACCCACAAACCCATATCAATATCCGTCAATCTATAAGGATTTATAAAGCGATTTATTCCCTCATACACTACAAAAAGACCTGAACCTGCCACAAACGCCGACTGCAACAAAGAACTCAAAGCTTCTGCCTTTCCATATCCGTACCGGTGCTGCAAACTCGCCGGTCTCAACGAAAAGTGCACAGCAACAAAAGTTATTAACGAAGCAAAAATATCCGAAACACTATCCACCAAAGAAGAAAGAATTGACAACGAACCGGTATATAAAGCCGCTCCGATTTTCATGGCCGTAAGCATAAGTGCCACCGAAACACTGGCAACAACCGCCAATTTTTTTAGTCTGTCGTTTTTATTATTATCTGACGCTAACAAGAACATCTCTTATTTTATCCCATTGTTTTGTTTCAATTTTATAATAACATTTTGCTGCTGCTTGTGCAAAAAACTCAATGTTTTTATTTTTCATTTCTTCCGAAAAACTATAATGAACATATACATCATCACCTTTTTCCATAAATGATATTTTCACATCATCCCCACTTTCCGGATACAGCAACAAACTCGCCGTTCGCTCATACTCTGGCAAAACGTCCGACTGTTCCAAAAACCTGGTATTGAGCATTTCTTTCACCAAAACCATCGTTCTGTTTAAATTATTCGTTTTATTAAAACCTTTCAACCGTCCAAAGCGTAAATTCCACAAAGAAGCATAACTCCAATCTTCAGGATTAACGGAAACATCTACAAAATCTGCTCTAACCATCCAAACTTGAAATTTTTCGCCAAAACGAACATAAGCCGCCCTACCCCCGCGACCTATATCAATATCATATCTGCCCAAATAAAAATCTGCCACAACATTATCTTTGCTTGCCACCTGAACTTGAATACCTTCATTTTTATCATTACTCAAAGGTTTCAATCCGAATGATGATAAATTCTCCAATCTGTTAGATTTTTTCTCATAATAAGTCATATTTGCCACCACAGATAAAAATCTTTGTAATCTTTCTTGATATACCGCCAAGCATGGATAATCTTTCAAAGTCCAGCGCCCATCTTTATACAAAAACTCCAACTTTCTGTCGCCTGCCGTCAAAACAAGTTTGTCAGCCTCTGCCAAATTATTCTCCAAATCAGCAAAAACTTTTTTATCTTCAAAAGCATCTGTAGCAGACTTTTGTATCCGATAAACCGACAACACACCCACCGCCACAAAAAGAAGTGCCGCCGATAAAACAACACAAAATTCCTTATTTACAGAAAATCTCAAAGTACAATATTTTCTCGTTCTCCACACCTTTCTCAAAGCCAAAAACAGAACAATCAAAAACGGCACACTAATAATATTCAAAAGTTTAATTTTCAAAGAAAACTCCTGCAAATCATCGTTCATAGTTGTCCGAATATTGCGCAAGTCATTCATAAGGCTCTGTAAATTTTGTCTTGTTCTTGCAATTAGCGCCAACTCATCCGAACTGAACTTTTCTCTTTCTTCAAAATTTTTCTTCCAAGTAATTTCATTCAAATTCTTTTTTGTTTGATCAATTTTTTCAAAAATCTCATATTCTTTTTTATGAAAATCTAGCATATTTTCTTTACGTTTTTTCTCCATATCCGCAAAAAATCTGTCTTTTTGCCTTTTCCCTCTCAGAGAAAGCAATCCGCTGTCTCCGCTCAAATAATCAAGCGCATTCAAAACAAAATTAACATTATCATAAATAGGCAGAATATAATTATTCTCCAAAACAGTTTCGCTTCTGCTCCAAAAAGTATCATACACAAAATCCGTATCTGCAACGGCTATTACCTCGTATGGAGTACTTTCATCCTTGCTCTTTATAAGCGCCGCCAAAACTTTCATTACATTTGATGGCTGAAAACTATGTAACAACAACTCCGGACTTATGTTATCATAAACAACTTTCGCGGGCATAAGTCCCGATCTACTTGCCCCCACCAGCAACGGAATAAATTCGCTTTTATCCCCTTCATCCACCAAAACAGAAACCGATGCAAACAAAATTCCGTGCAAATTTTTAGTCATCTCAATATTCGGATTAAAACTATTTTGTGGCAAAACAAACTGCACAACATCCTGCGTAAAGATTGGATTTGTTGAATAATTTTTTGTTGCATCAACTGTAATAGAATTTTCCAAGTCGGTTACTATTATGTTTTCCATCATCTTGAAGCCCCAAAAATCATCTAAGCCCCCAAGATTGGAAGGAAAAAATTCCATATTACGAGAAGAAAAAATTCTTTGTGCTTCGGCTGCAGTATCCAACAATACCAAAGCCTTTCCTCCCCGCTTCGAAAATTGTTTAACACCTTCAACAATATCCTCACTCAAATTATTCGGATGTACCATCATCAAAACATCAATTTTTGACAAATCATCCGGCGACATTATCGGCAGAATATTATAAAATTTTTCAATCTCCGTAACCACATTCCAACTTTGAGCAACATACCCGAAATCTTGCTCTGTTTCCAAAATTGGCAAATCGGTAATCAATCCCACAGTCTTTTTCTTGTGTAGCAAGCGATAAATATTTTCAATCAAATCATATTCAACAAACGGCAATCTTTCCATCAAAAGCATAGGCATAACCTGCTTTTTTTCCGCAGCATCAACAAAAACAATTCCCATAAACCCATTTTGGCTCAAATCTATCAAAGGAATTGGCTGCAATCCTTCCGCAATTGCCATATCTTCATCATCACTCAGATATTCTGGATTACATATTTTATACGAAAATTTATCCGGCGCAATATTATGAAACCGTTGCAAAGTTAACCTAACCCTGTCATACATAAAGCGAACACTTGCATTCCTCTGACCCAAAATTGGAGAATAATAAAATTTTGCTGTAATTCTCTCGGGGATATTTTTCAACATATCTCGACTTGCCGGCGAAATTGTATATAGCTTTTCTTCCGTCAAATCATATTGCTGAAGCTGCAAAAAATAATTGGATAACAAATTAATTCCGCAAAAAATCATAAAAAACAGCAGACATACCACCGCATAATACGAAGATTGCGTAGATTTCAACAGCCTCGAAGTACCGGAAGTCTTAAAACTTACAATAATCACAGTCAACAGATTAAACAAAACTACAACAGATGCCATAAACACCAATGACTTCAGCTCAAGCAACCCATTAACAATCTGGCCATAATGTGTCAAAAAGCTGAATGAAGCAATCATATCAACAATTACAGGAGCTGCAATCATTCTCAAAAAACCCAGAACATATTCAACTCCGCTAAAGAAAAATACAAAATTGGCCATCACCGACAAAACCAATGCCACAACCTGATTTTTAGTCAAAGCCGACATTGTCTGCGAAATAGAAAGCATACATCCTGCCAATAACCAAGCACCTATATAACTGAACGCAATTACCAAATTGTCCGGTTCTCCAAGATAATTAACAGTTATCCAGAATGGAAAAGTCAAAAGTAATGCCACCGCCACAAAAAGCCACGAGGCCAAAAACTTTCCCCAAACCAAAACATTTATACTCACCGGCATTGTAACAATTTGCACCACTGTTTTGTTCCTGAACTCCTCCGCCCACAAGCGCATGGCAATCCCCGGAATAAAAAGCAAAAAGATCCAAGGAACAAAAACAAACATCGGCGATAAATCGGCAATTCCTCTTTCTACAAAATGCCCGAAATAAATTGCAAAAGAAGCATTTAAAACCAAAAATGTAATCAAATAAACATAAGCCAAAGGAGAAACAAAATATCGCAAAAATTCATTCTTTACAACAGAGTAGAGCTTTTTCATAACTATTCTCCTTTACTTTCAGTAAGCGAATAAAATACATCTTCCAAAGAAGACTTTTTATATTTTTTCAAAATTTCTGCCAGTGTTCCTTCTGCAACAATTCTGCCCTTGTTCAACAACACTATTCTGTTGCACAAATTTTCTGCCTCTTCCAACAAGTGAGTCGAAATAACAATACACTTATCTTCTCCCATGTCTTTGATAAGCGCCCTTATATGTTTTTTCTGGTTCGGGTCCAATCCATCTGTTGGCTCATCAAGCAACAAAACATTCGGGTTTCCCAAAATACTCTGCGCAAAACCAACTCTACGCTGATAACCTTTTGATAAAGTCTCCAACTTTTGCTCCGCAACCTGTTCAATTTTTGCAATTTTCATAACTTCATCAACGCGCGATTTTTTCTCTCCTCGCAACTCTGCCATATAATTCAAAAAAGCTCTAACGCTCAAATCAGCATACAGAGGCGCCCCTTCCGACAAAAAACCAATATTTTCTTTTCCCCACAGCGGAAATTGCCTAATATCTTTTCCGCACACAATAATATCACCCGAAGTCGGAGAAAGATAACCTGCAACCATATTCATCAGTGTCGATTTTCCGGCACCGTTCGGCCCCAAAAGAGCGATTATCTCTCCTTGTTTTGCCGTAAAGTTAACCTCTTTCACCGCCTCGATATTTTCATAATTCTTACAAACTTTTTTAATTTTAAGAAATTCTTTTGGCATATTGCCTCCGTTTACTTTCTACTCAATTCATACAAAACTATTGCCGCCGCATTGGAAACATTCAAACTTTCAACATCAGGACTAATCGGCAATCTTACCAACATATCGCACGATTGAGAAACCAACCTCCTCATTCCTTTGCCTTCGCTTCCCATAATAACAGCCATTTTTCCACCTTTTTGCAAACTTGCAATCTCGTCTTTTGCATATCCGTCCATACCGACTACCCAAAATCCTGCTTTTTTCAGTTTTTCAACAGCTCGCGAAATGTTTGTAACCCTGCAAACCGGCATTTTTTCATAAGTTCCTGCCGCAGCTTTCAACATTGCCCCGCTCTCTTTTGGTGAGTTTTTATCCTGCACCACCAGCGCTTCGGCTCCAAAAGCTGCACAAGAACGAACAATTGCCCCAATATTTTGCGGGTCAGTAACCTGATCCAAAATTAACAAACTGCAATTCTCTTTGTTTTCAGTCTTTGCACAAATATCATCTATATCCACGTTTTTCAAAGCTTCTGCAGTCGCTGCAACTCCCTGATGCACTGCTTCAAGAGGCAACAACTTCTCAAATTCTTTTCTATCTGCAACGACCAACTTTCGATTCCCGATAACAGGCCTCATCTCAGTAGCATTTTCCGGCGAACAAAAAACTTTATGGATTTTTCTCATCGGGTTTGCCAACGCTGCCAAAACCGCATGTTTCCCATAAATTATCACTTCTTCCATTTCATTTCTCCAATATCTTTTCAGCCTGATTTAAGACATCAATCTTATACGTCGGCAACGCACCTTTATATTTATGCAACGGATCATAAATAATACAATCTGCACCGTTCAAAGCCTCTGCAGTTTTAACATCTGCCTCCCCGTCACCGATTACCACAATTTCCTTTGCCTCCGGCAGTTCATCGTCGAACAAAGCCCGACAGGCAACGGGATGCGGCTTATCTTCATCATATTCCCCCGCCGCCACAACTTTCTTGAAATATTTTCCAAAACCCAACAAATCCAATTCTTGATTGATAAATTTTGTTTTTTTATTTGTAATCAAATAACTACTGATACCTGTCCTTTGGCAA
>JAGCFG010000010.1 GCA_017650255.1 Alphaproteobacteria bacterium
GATAGCAAAGGGAATCTCTGTTGGAGAAATACTCTGGGTAACAACTTTAACAGTCATTGTTATAGCACCTATTGCTGTCTTCTTTTACGATAAGAAAACTGCTTCATTCCTTTTTGCCGCATTCTTTCTCCTGTGGGCTGCAGTGCTCCTAGCAGATATATATCTAATATCAGAAATAGGACACCAACTTGGCTGGTGCGAATTGGCAGACTGGGCAATATGGTAAAAAAAATAGAGCACTTAAAAGTGCCCTATTTTTTTGTTGTCCTGTGATATGGAGCATTTTTATACAAACCGGCGCACTGCTCTGCCAAATAAGGCGTGGCTTGCGGCACAGACACTCCGAAGGAAACCTCTTGAGGAACTTCTAATTTAAATCCTTTGAGCCACCCCAAAGATTCCATAACAAACAATAATAATTTTTTCCTTTCCATAAGCATATAATTTTAATAATAAAGTTCGTTGGATTCTTTTTATAAAAAATGTCTATGCTTGTCAATGTATTATTATTTGCTTTTTAATCTCTTTCTATATTCGGCAACATTTTCGTTATGCTTGCTCAAACTGTTGGCAAAACGATGCCCTCCATACCCGCTGGCCACAAAATACAAATAGTCAACATTACTCGGATTAACCGCCGCCTCAATCGCCGCTTTTCCCGGATTGCAAATCGGAGCCGGCGGCAAACCATAATTTAGATAAGTATTATACGGACTTTCAAATTCCAAATCTTTTTTCAGCAACGGGCGTCCCAAATCTTTTTCACCTTTAGTAATCGCATAAATAACCGTCGGATCCGTCTGCAACATCATGCCTTTTTTCAGCCTGTTTACAAAAACCGCCGCCACATCAAAACGCTCCTCAGGCACACCGGTCTCTTTTTCTATTATAGATGCCAAAACTAACAATTGCTTTTCATCTTGCAAAAAATCAACCGCTTGCTCACGCCACAATTTCTCTACAAATTTTTGCATAGCTTTTTGCGCCTGAGCAACTACACTATTTCTCGAATCTCCCTTAGAAAAAGTATATGTTTCCGGCAATATTGAACCTTCCGGCATATCGATTGTAATATCTCCCGAAAGATTTTCTTCTCTTTCCAAAATTTCCTTAATTTGTGCAGATGTCAAACCCTCGGGAAAAGTTATTTTGCGATAAAAAACTTCACCTTTCAGCAATTTGTCAGCAACCTCCAACATATTTGATTTTGGCGCAATCAAATACTCACCGGCACGCAGTTTTTTATCAACGCCCAGTGCTCTGCATACAATCCTAAAAATCAGTGAAGAATTTATAATATTTTCCTGCCTCAAATCTGCTGCAATCTGCCTGACCGAAGCACCCTTTTCAACAACAAAACCAACTTCTTGCGACAAATTATTGGGTTGCTTCAGTTGATAAAAACCAAAACCTCCGAAGGCAACCAACGAAAAAAACAATAATAATATTAAAATTATCGCTTTTTTCAATTTTCAAACTTTCTGAAAATTATTGAAGAATTTGTTCCGCCAAAGCCGAAAGAATTTGACATTGCGGCTTTGATTTCTCTTTTCTTAGCTTTTAAAGGCACCAAATCCATACCTTCAACTTCCGGCGCAGGATTTTCCAAATTAAGTGTCGGCGGACACATTTGCTCATTTATAGCCTTAATTGTCAAAACAGCCTCAACCGCTCCGGCAGCACCGAGCAAATGTCCCATTGCAGACTTTGTCGAAGACATAGAAACATTTTTAACATTATCGCCAAACAACTTTGCAACCGCCATCGCCTCACCTACATCACCTGCAGGAGTAGATGTGCCATGCGCATTGACATAATTTATATCTTCCAATTTAACACCATGCTCTTCGGCATGTTTTACTGCCATCTTCATTGCCCGATAAGCACCGTCTCCTGATGGTGCTGTAATATGATAAGCATCGCCGCTCATACCATAACCTACAACTTCAGCATAAATTTTTGCACCGCGCTTTTTGGCATGTTCTAGCTCCTCCAACACCAAAGCACCGGAACCTTCGCCCATAACAAAACCGCTGCGGTTCTGATCCCATGGTCTCGAGGCTTTTTCCGGCTCATCATTAAAATCAGCGGTAATTGCTCTCATTCTAGCAAAACCGGATAGTCCGAGAATATTAACTGCTGACTCTGCACCGCCAGCCAACATCAAATCGGCATCACCGCGCATTATCATAGAAGCAGCATCACCAATAGCATGTGTTCCTGTTGAACAAGCAGTAACGCAAGCATGGTTCGGTCCTTTGAGAGCATACTTAATCGATAAATGTCCGGCGATCATATTGATAAGACAAGATGGTATAAAAAACGGCGAAACTTTGTGAATACTCTTATTCTCATTAATAATTGTAGCACATTCATAAATAGTATTCAAACCACCGATACCAGAACCAAACATAACACCGGCACGGTAGCTGTCTTCATCATCTATTGGAGCCCAACCGCAATCTTTCATCGCATCCATTCCGGCAGCCAGCCCAAACAATATAAATCTGTCAACGCGGCGCTGTTCTTTTGGCTCCATAACCGTATCGGGATCAAATTGATGAGCCTCTTTGCCAAAAGGAACTTGTCCGGCAATTTTAACCGGTGTATCGTACAACTCTATATTTTCGATTTTTCTTACTGCAGATTTTCCCTCTGCAACACTGTTCCAATTATAGTCTACACCACGCCCAAACGGCGACACAACACCCATACCGGTTACAACTACACGTCTCATCAGAAATCCTTATTATGATTGCATCAAACAAGCTCTTTTTATATGAAAAAACTCGCTTTATGTCAAGCGAGTTTCATCACATATTTCAAAAACCGAGATTAAGCGTTCTTATTCAAATAATCAATCGCATCTTTAACGGTAAGAATTTTTTCAGCAGCTTCGTCAGGAATTTCGCATCCGAACTCTTCTTCAAAAGCCATAACCAATTCTACGGTGTCCAAGCTGTCTGCACCCAAATCGTCAATAAAGCTGGCAGATTCTACTACTTTTGATTCTTCAACGCCAAGATGTTCTGCCACAATTTTCTTAACGCGATTAGCTGTATCAGTCATTTGATAAACCTCTAAAATGTTAAACACATAAAATTCTCGGGCATTTTGCTCCCGTTATGTCTTGTTAGCACAGTTTTATATAAATTGACAAGTATTATTTTAGTTCTATAGCGAAAATAATTAACTAAAACTATATTACAGCATTGTTTTTTCTATATTTTATACTTAACAAAAAAGTGTATAAAAACACCCTAATTTTATATTTTTTTCGCCTAAAAAGAGAAAAACAAAGCTTGGAATTATAAAATCCAATAGTATATACAGCTTTCAAGTAATATAGCTTTTCTTCTAAAAATTTCTCAAAGATTACTTTAACAATAAAAAACGCGACACCCAAAATTAAGTGTCGCGTTAAAAATCTAAGCAGGATGTTTCAATAAATAATAATTTCTCAAACGAACATCTGCCACTTCCATAAACAAACCTCTCACCTTAGGAGAGAAAGGATATGCTCTGATGAAAAGATAGATGCTCTTGGGTTTTGCCTGCAACAACTCTCTTTGAGCCAAAGCACAAGGGCAATGTTCTTTATAATAAAGAGCTGCAAGCTGAGGATTTTTCACTATCAGACGTTCGTTTGCACCATGGCAAGGACAATACTTAAAGTATATCTCTTGCAAATCGCGGCGGCGTGACTCCAAAAGTCTGCGTTCATCCTCCAATTTGAATTGACCACGCAATTTCACATATAATTCAAACTTTTCTTTGCCTTGGAATATATTAGACTTAAAAAGTTTTAATATTGCATGGCTTTTCAATCCATACTTTTCCACATAATGGCCAAAGGCCTTTTTGTCAGCATCTGCAACTAAGTTTACTTGGTTACATAAATCCAGGTTTTCCATAATATAATAATTTTTAAAATGATTTTCGTTGGCTTCAATATCCTATTTTGGAATATTTTTGTCAAATACTTTTTTTGTATTGCGAAAAACTTTATTTTGTAGTAATATCATAACATTGCTATATTTGAAGGAGAAATCTTATGAAAAAAATTATACTATTCATATTTGCATCGCTTATTTTTTTCTCTGCAAACAGCTTAGCTGGAGTTACGTTTATTGTCGATTCTCCTCAACACTCAAGCCGTTTCGATCAGCCTTCTCAACCCAGCACTTCGGAAAAATGCATTCAAGCTGGATATAACAAGGATTCATGCCCGGACGGGAGTTATGCAAACATGAAATGTCCATACAATCTGTCTTATTTCAAGTATTGTTGTCCTAAGCAGTTTGAAAACGATTACTCTAAATGTGACTAAAACATATCCGCAAAAATACCGGCTATAATGGCAGATACATAAGTTATTGCCACAATTTTTATATTATCCCCTTTATTTTCATTTACTCTGAACAAGACCAACAACCCGACTCCTGCACCGGATGATAAACCAGCAATCAGACAACCAAAACTTATTGCACCATCAACCCACATTTGCGAGAGAGCAATAGAAGCAGAGCAATTAGGAACCAGTCCGAACAATGCCCCAACAACAGGTGCAAATACTCGATTCTTAAATATCGAATACTTCCAAAAATTATCACCAAAAACTCCCATCAAAATATTTAAGCACAAAGTAACAGCACACACAAAAACTGCTATTTTGACTGCATGATACAAAGCCGGTCTTAAAACTCCTGCTCCTGCACAATGACATTCTTCTTTTTTGCACAAACTTTCTATATCAACCTTTCGATTCTTTTTAGAAAACAAGATCTCACATATCAAACCAAAAGACAGTCCTATGATAAATTTTATAAACACAATCTGCAAAATCGAACCAATCGGCATTGCATTGGAAATTAATATTGGCAACATCTCATCAGAAGTAGCCAGAAAAACCGCAACCAATGTGCCGACAGAAATTATCCTTGCAGCATAAAAATTCGCAGCTGCAGCGGCAAAACCGCATTGCGGCAACAATCCGCAAAGAGCCCCAACCAAAGGCCCCCATTTTCCAGAATTTGCCACCATGTTAAGCGATTTCTTGGAAGAATACTGTTCCAAATACTCCAGCAACAAATACGTAAAAAACAAAAATGGAAACAAACTCAAACCATCCAAACATGCATCAACCAAAGCATCTCTTAAAATTTCCATATTCATATATCATCCTAACATTTTACATTTTTTGCCAAACCTGCAAGTGACGTTTCTTTATAGCGAGAACTCAAACTCAGCCCTGTTTCATACATGGTTTTGATAATACTGTCTAAACTAACCAAATGTGAACTGTTAGTATTTTGCAAAGCAAGTCTTGCAGCATTAACCGCCTTGACCGCACCCATCGCATTGCGTTCAATGCACGGAGCCTGAACCAAACCTTTTATCGGATCGCAAGTCAGCCCTAAATTATGCTCCATCGCTATCTCTGCAGCATTTTCAATTTGTTTTAGATTGCCACCCAGAACCGCTGTCAAACCACCTGCCGCCATTGAACATGCCACACCAATTTCTCCTTGGCAACCAACTTCTGCACCGGATATAGAAGCATTTGTCCTATACAAACTACAAATTGCCGCAGCCGTTGTTAAAAATACCACATTGGCTTTTTCCAAAGTATATGGAGATCTCTTTATTGCAAACCGTTGATAATATCTCATAACCGATGGCAAAACTCCTGCCGACCCCATCGTCGGTGCAGTAACGATTCGCCCACCGGAAGCATTTTCTTCTGCCACAGCAAAAGCCCACAAATTTATCCAATCTATAATTGTCAAAGCATCAACATCATTTTCTACAAATTTCGAAGCCAATTCTGCATACATAGAAGGAGCTCTGCGCTTAAGATTCAAGCCACCCGGCAATATACCATCCTTAATAATTCCCCTATCGATTGTATTTTGCATAATTGCTGCCAAATCCAAAATCCCTTTTTGCACACGCATATTTCTGTACAAAGATTTTTCGTTTTTAAGCACTATTTCCGATATTGTCATTTGTTCACGCTGACAAAGCTCCATCAGTTCTTTACAAGTATCAAATTTATACGGAACATCATATGGTTCTCTGTCAATTCGCATATCCATTTCATCACTGCGGGCAATAGTTCCACCACCAACAGAAAAATAAGTTTCTTCCAAAACTATTTTACCTTTTGCATCATATGCAGAAAACTTCATCCCATTAGAATGTTGCGGCAAAAATATTTTTTTCTCCAACACAAAATCTTTATCAAAATCAAACGACACTTCATGTTCTTGATTAAGATTAATCTTTTTGTTTTTTTTACACTCACCAATATAATCATGGTCCAAATCTACACTTGCAGCCTCAAGCCCTAGTAATCCATATATGATGGCATTCAAAGTTCCATGCCCCTCACCCGTAAGTGCTAAAGAGCCATAAAGTGTTACTTTAATATTTTTAACGCTGCGCCAACTCGTTTTTTTTAACAAATTATCAACATACCGTTTTGCCGCCTTCATTGGACCAACTGTATGCGAACTAGAAGGACCAATACCCAAAACAAAAATCTCAAACAAACTGTAATACATTTTTACCTCTCAAAAAAATATTAGCGTTAATATTTTATTTTGCAATTGGCATTTTCATATATTGTTGTATTATACCTATACCTTTTCGAAAGGAAACCTATGAAATCTGCAAAAAATAAAACAATCGATATTTCTGTTGCGCAAGGAAAAAAATATTTAAACCGCTGCATTTGCATAGAAGAGAAAACTCCTCTCAGCAAAATAATAAATAAAACCATCATCGGCGATTCAATTGACGTTATGCAAAAATTGCCTCACGCTTTTGTAGATCTTTTAATTGTCGATCCTCCATACAACCTTAGCAAAGATTTTCACGGCAACAAATTCAATAAAAAAACTGCAGATGAATATAAAAAATATACATCAAAATGGATATCAAAAGTAATCCCTTTACTAAAAAATAATGCCTCAATTTATGTTTGTTGCGACTGGATATCTAGCCTAATAATCGGCCCCATACTAGAGAAGAACTTCAACATTCTCAACCGCATTACCTGGCAAAGAGAAAAAGGCCGCGGCTCATCAAAAAACTGGAAAAACGGCATGGAAGATATTTGGTTCGCCACCAACGGAAAATCATATACTTTCAACCTGGAAGCCGTTAAAATACGTCGAAAAGTGCTCGCGCCATACAAACAAGACGGGCAACCAAAAGATTGGGAAGAAACATCTGATGGCCGTTTTCGTAATACATGTCCCTCAAACTTTTGGGATGATATTTCAATCCCCTATTGGTCAATGCCCGAAAATACAGCCCACCCTACACAAAAACCAGAAAAGCTTATCGCAAAATTGATTTTGGCTAGCTCAAAACCTGGTGACATTGTATTTGATCCCTTTTTAGGTTCAGGCACAACTTCTGTCACAGCAAAAAAACTAAAAAGAAAATATGTCGGAATCGAACAAAACCCGACATATTGCATTTGGGCAGAAAAACGCCTTGAACTCGCAGAGAAAAATCCGCAAATTCAAGGCTATTCCGATGGAGTCTTTTGGGAGCGCAACACAATATTGCGCCGCAAAAAACTATGATTGTATCTGCACAGCAGGGCCTGCTGCCGCCAAAATCTCCAACAATTTTTTAGTAGCATCTTCATTAGATATATTGTTACAAACAGCATACTCGCTCGAGAGTCTGTCTAATGCATGCTCATATATCTGTCTTTCGCTATAAGATTGCTCAGCTAAGTTTTCACGTCTGTGCAAATCTCTGATAACTTCGGCAATAGCACTAGGATTACCGGAATTAATTTTATTCTCATACTCTTGCGCACGACGAGACCACATAACTTTTTTAACCTTTGCTTTGCCTTTGAGAATCTCCAAAGCACTATCCATTACCGAATTGTCGGAAATTTTTCGCAACCCGTTAATACCCGCTTTTGCCAAAGGAACACGCAAAGTCATTTTATCTCTGTCAAAGTTAACAACGATTAACTCCATTTCAGAACCGGCAACCTTTTGTGTGTATATATCAGATACTTTGCCCACACCTTGTGCCGGATAAACAACATATTCACCGGAATTAAACGTAATCTTCGATGCTGCTTTTTTTACCATTTTAAATTCCTTAAAAAATAAAAAACTACAAAAGCCTTGTTTCTAGCAAGACAGAACGGAATATATCACATTTTAAAGCAAAAATCTAGAGTTTTTTTACAAAAAAATTTGTCTATGCCCCTTATTACAAAAAAAATTTACACACAATAACAAAAAAGACCTCTCACTCGGAAGAGGTCTTTCAACTTTTCATCGATTCGTCTTAAAAGTGCTCATCAACACGTTTAATCAAATCTTCGATATTCTCCGGAGGCCAACCTGGAACATCCATACCAAGATGGATTCCCATCTTAGCCAAAACTTCTTTGATTTCATTCAATGACTTACGACCAAAGTTCGGAGTCCTCAACATTTCGGCCTCTGTCTTTTGAACCAAGTCGCCGATATAAACAATATTATCATTCTTTAAGCAGTTTGCTGAACGAACAGATAATTCAAGTTCTTCAACCTTCTTCAACAAATTCTTGTTGAACGGCAATTCTTCTTTCTCAGCTTCAACTTCGTGCTCAGGCTCATCAAAATTGATAAACGGCTTCAACTGATCTTGCAAAATGCGAGCAGCAAAAGCAACTGCATCCTCAGGAGTAACAACTCCGTTTGTCTCAATAACCATTGTCAATTTATCATAGTCAGTAACTTGACCAACACGAGTATTGTCAACACGATAAGATACTCTCTTAACCGGAGAATAAATTGCATCAACTGGAATCAATCCAATCGGAGCATCAGATGGTTTGTTTTGGCTTGCCGGAACATAACCTTTACCTGTGCCAACAGTCAATTCCATATTGATTTTTGCGCCGGCATCAAGATTGCAAATAACCAAGTCAGGATTCATAATCTCAACATCATGACCTGTTTCAATCATTGAAGCTGTAACAACACAAGGTCCTTCAGCCTTCAATGTCATACGCTTGGTACCTTCGCTATGAACAGCAACAGCCAAGCACTTAACATTAAGAACAATGTCAGTTACATCCTCTCTAACACCTGGAATAACCGAAAACTCATGCAGAACACCATCAATTTTGATTGCTGTAACTGCGCCGCCTTGCAAAGAAGACAACAAAATCCTTCTCAAAGCATTACCCAAAGTAAGCCCAAAACCTCTTTCCAAAGGCTCTACCACTATTTTGGCTTTGTTTCCGCCATCGCTAGGAACAACTTCCAAATTAGTCGGTTTAATTAGTTCTTGCCAATTCTTTTGAATCACTGGGATATCCTCATTATTAGTGCATATGCTATGTTACAAAAAACAAAAAACTGGTGAGACCTAAAAGCAGTCTCACCATATACATTATACGCGGCGACGTTTGCGCAAACGACAACCGTTGTGTGGAATTGGAGTCACATCACGAATTGTTGTAATCGTAAAACCAACAACTTGCAAAGCTCTGATTGCAGACTCTCTTCCTGAACCTGGGCCTTTTACTTCAACCTCTAATGTCTTCATTCCGCACTCCATAGCCTTTTTGCCGGCATCTTCTGCAGCAACCTGAGCTGCATATGGAGTAGATTTACGAGACCCCTTAAAACCTTGTGCACCCGCAGTTGCCCAAGCGACAGTATTACCTTGAGCATCAGTAATTGTAATACGGGTATTATTAAAAGTAGAATTCACATGGGCTACACCGGCAGTGATATTCTTTTTTTCCTTTTTCTTTTGTGCTACTCTTGCCATTTGAACCTACCTACTATTTCTTCTTGTTTGCAACTGTCTTACGTTTACCCTTACGAGTTCTAGCATTTTGTTTAGTGCTTTGTCCTCTTACGGGCAATCCCTTACGATGTCTCAAACCTCTGTAACATCCAAGGTCCATAAGTCTTTTAATGTTAACACCAACTTCACGGCGCAATTCGCCTTCTACAAGATAGTCACGGTCAATTACCTCACGCACTTTTGCAACATCTTCATCAGACATATCCGCAACACGCACGTCAGGATTAACTCCGGATTTCGCACAAATATCTTGAGCATTTTTTCTACCGATACCAAATATATAAGTCAAAGCAATCTCAATTCTTTTGGCAGTCGGAATATTTACACCAGCTATACGAGCCAAATTTCATCTCCATAAAAAAATTAAACTTAAAAAGTTGATCACCACTTTTCAAAATTAAGGCGGATTATATGCTAATATTTAATTGTGTCAAGACTTAACTTTTAATATTTATTAAAAAAATATAAAAAATATTCTAAAACCCTATTGCATCGCTGATTCTCTTTGCCACAACATCAACAGCGCCATTGCCATCCACTTTTTTCAAAACACCTTCTTTGCCGTAATAATTAATCGTGGGATACGTCAAATCCTTATATTTTGCCAGTCTTTTTACCACTGTCTCTCTATTATCGTCGAGTCGCTTTGAAAATTTTGTTCCGCCACAAATATTGCATACACCGGCAACTTTGGGCTTGTAAAAATTATCGCTGTAACTTTCTCCGCACTTAACACAAGTATAGCGCCCCGCAATGCGATCAATAATAACCTCATCCGGTACAACAATCTCAAGCACTGCATTAAGTTTTATTTTGTTTGAAGAAAGCATCTTATCCAAAACCTCTGCTTGGTTAATTGTCCTGGGAAAACCATCCAAAATAAAGCCATTTGCACAATCTGGCTCCAAAATTCTGTTTTCGACCATTTCTATAACCAAGTCATCTGGTGCAAAAGAACCTGCAGCAAGCAACGGTTCTAGTCTTTTGCCTATTGAAGTTCCTTTATTTATCTCTTCTCTAAGCATTTCTCCGGCCGACAAATGACACAGCCCGAACCTTCGTTTCAATACACTGGCTTGCGTACCTTTTCCAGTCCCAGGAGCACCGGTCATAACCAAATGTATACCGGAATTTTTATCAGTAAACATTATTTTCTTTTGCCTTTTTTATTAACCAACGCAGCTTTTTTGAGCAACCCTTCATACTGATAAGCAATAAGATGAGTTTGAACTTGCCCAACAAAATCCATGGTAACTTGAACCACGATGAGCAAAGTCGTACCGCCCAAAACAAACGGAACCGACAATTTAGCAATTAAGACTTCCGGCAGAATACATAAAGCCGTAAGATAAAAAGCTCCCAAAACAGTTAATCTGGTGATAACATAATCCAAATATTCGGCAGTATTTTTACCCGGTCTGATACCGGCAATAAAACCACCATGCTTTTTCAAATTATCTGCAGTTTCTTCTGGATTGAAAACAACTGCAGTATAGAAAAATGCAAAGAACACTATCAACGAGGCATAGAGTGCCAAATACAAAGGTTGTCCGTGTCCCAACAGATTGCTCAATGTTCTTACCCAGCTTGGACCGTTGTTCGCCGAAAAATTAGCGATTGTAATCGGTAACAACAACAAAGAGCTTGCAAAAATCGGAGGAATGACACCGGTTGGATTAATCTTTAATGGCAAGTGAGAACTTTCTGCAGATGTCATTCTCATACCCATCTGACGCTTTGGATACTGAATTACAATCTTTCTCTGAGCCCTCTCGACCAACACGATAATATAAACCAATGCCAAAACCATAACCATCAGCATAATTATCAACCATATAGACATTGAACCGACACGCCCCAATTCAAAAGTTTGAGCCAACGCTGTCGGAATATTTGCGATAATACCAACGGTAATGATAAGAGAAGAGCCGTTACCGACACCGCGAGAAGTAATTTGGTCGCCCAACCATACAATAAACATTGTACCGCCGACCAAAGAAACAACTGTTGTAAATCTAAATACAAAACCCGGCATCAAAACAGCGGATGCACCCATGCCCCCAGTCATACCTTCCAATCCGACGGCGATTCCGTAACCTTGAATAATAGTAATCAGCACCGTCAAAACTTTGGTATAGTGAACCATCTTGCGGTGTCCGGCCTCACCTTCTTTCTTGAGGGCTGACAAAGACGGCACAATAGATTGTCCGAGTTGCAATATAATAGAAGCCGAAATATAAGGCATAATATTCAAAGCAAAAATTGTCATACGCGCCAAAGCACCACCGGCAAACATATTAAACATACCCAATATTCCATTGGAATTTCTCGAAAAAATGTCTGCCAAAATATGTGGGTCAATCCCCGGCAGAGGAATAAACGTTCCCAAACGAAAAACTATTAACGCTAATACCGTAAACCATAATCTTTTTTTGAGTTCTTCGGCTTTGCCAAAAGCAGACATATCAAGATTAGCTGCCATTTTCTCTGCAAGTGATACCATTTTTCTTTCCTTATTTTAAAATAACATTATAAATGGGGAAAACCCAATTGTTGAAAGATTAATACACAAATTAAAAATTATTGCAACAAATTTCTCTTTATCCTCAGGTTTTCCACAAAATCGTTTCTATTCCACAGTCGGAAACAATCCGGTTTGTCTCAATGCTTCGCCCAATACCATTGTTGCAGACACCGCAACATTTATCGAACGAGCCTCTTTTGTCATAGGGATTAAAAGCCTTGCGTCAACACTTTCGTGAACAGCTTCAGGCACACCTGCGCTTTCTCTCCCCAAAAGCAAAACATCATTTTTATCAAACTGAAAATCCACATAAGGAACGGAAGACTTTGTCGTCAACAAAACAATTCTGCCATATTCCTCGGGATGCAATTTTGCGAACTGAAAAAAATCTGCCCAAGAATTATGCCTGCGATATTTTACCAACTCCAAATAGTCCATTCCATAACGGCGTAAAGCATGTTCGCTGAACACAAAACCACAGGGCTCAATTATATCGACCTCAACACCGACACAAGCACCAAGCCGAAGCATGGTGCCTGTGTTCTGTGGCATATCGGGTTGAAACAATGCCAAACGCATTACGCACCTTTTGACATTTTTTGAACAACATTTGCGTCAAAGCAAATTTCCACTCCTTCAATATCCGCTCTCGCACCTTGAGAGCAAATATCGTTGATGGAAACAGCCAAAACCTGTTCGGCAATATAATTTTGATTTTCACGCAAAGCTTTTGCCAAATTTTCATCTACTGTTTGCCAGCAAAGTTCGATTCTGTCAGAAATGTCAAAGTTTTTATCTTTGCGCAAAGTTTGAACCAATCTTACAAAATCTCTGGCCATACCTTCGCGAGCCAGCTCTTCCGTAACATTTGTATCGAGCATAACCAAAGCCCTGTTATCGGCAAACGCCTGTCCTGCAACACCATCGCGCATTTCCAAACGAACTTCAAACAAATCATTGGTCAGGTTTTTGCCCGCAATATTAAGTGTTCCGTCAGAGTTCAAACTCCATTGACCTTGCTTATAGGCTGCCATAACCGCACCCATATCTTTGCCCAAAGCTTTGCCCAACAGCGGAGTATACAAATAGATTCGCTTAGATGCATAGTTCTCCAAATTATCGTCAAACAAAACTTGTTTAACATTCAGTTCGTCTTTGACAATATCTTGATATTCCTCATTCAAGTGTCTGCCGACAACTGTCAGGCTTGCCAAAGGCAAACGGTTGCGCAAATTTTTCTCTTCACGTATAAATTTACCCGCAGAGCAAAGCTCTTGCAAAAAGTCCATTTCATCCATCAGACTTTCATTATCCGAAATTTCATCCAGATTCGGATAATCTGCTAAATGAACCGATTCCTCACCGGTAATATTCTTATATACATACTCGCAGACAAACGGCATCAACGGCGCCATAAGCTTGCACAAATTGACCAGCACTGTATAAAGAACATCAAAAGCTATCGCCTCGCCCTCCCAAAAACGATTGCGGGTGCGACGAATATACCAGTTGTTCAAAATTTCCATAAACGATGCAATTTCACTGCAAGCAATGCTGACATCATATGTTTCCATTCCGCGCTTAACAACTTTTGCCAAATGCTTCAATTTTGCCAATATATAATTATCAAGCGATTCGCCGGAGTTTCTGACCTCTTTTGCCTTATATCCCTCGGCATTTGCATATAGAGTAAAGAAGTAAAACGCATTCCACAAAGGAATTTGCGCTACACGTGCAGCTTTAACAATCTCTTTTCCTTCTTTGTCAACTGCCAAATTTCCGCCCTTCAATACCGGAGAAGAAACCAAAAACCAACGCAAAGTATCCGAACCGATATTTTCCAAAACTTCATTTGGGTCAGGATAGTTTTTCAAACGCTTGGACAACTTTTGGCCGCCCTCTGCCATCAACAAACCGGTACAAATACAATTCTTAAACGCCGGACAATTATGTAACGCCGTAGAAAGAACAGTCAATGTATAGAACCATCCGCGAGTTTGGTCGATTGCCTCCACAATAAAATCTGCCGGAAAATGTTCCTCAAACCATTGCTTGTTATCAAAAGGATAATGCACTTGTGCATAAGGCATTGATCCCGATTCAAACCAACAGTCAAAAACATCGCTGACTCTGCGCATCATTGTTTTTCCAGAAGGATCATCAGGATTCGGATAAACCACATCATCTATATACGGTTTATGCAGATTATTAACTTCGATCCCCGTCTTTTCTTTAATCTCAGCTACCGAACCGAAAACATCGATTCTCGGGAAATTAGGATTGTCAGATTTCCAAACCGGAATAGGAGTTCCCCAAAAACGGTTGCGCGAAATTGACCAGTCTCTTGCGCCTTCGAGCCACTTTCCGAAACGTCCATCCCTAATGTGATCAGGCACCCAGTTAATCTGCTGATTATTTTTAACCATCTCATCTCTGAAATCAGTAACCTTAACAAACCATGACGACATTGCCTTATATATAAGTGGAGTATCCGTTCTCCAGCAAAAAGGATATGAGTGAGTATATTGTTCTTTTTTAACCAAAAGTCCGTTTTCTTTCAGCCATTGCATAATCGGCTCATTGGTTTCAAAAACCTGTTTTCCCTCATAATCACAAACTTCTGCAGTAAATTTACCGGCCTCATCTACC